>NZ_JBFBBQ010000045.1:0-74109 GCF_040682775.1 Amycolatopsis sp. NPDC051106
TACCTCGGCTTCCCCGACGGCGTCTCCGGCGCGCAGCTGACCGACCGGGCGCGGCGCCAGGCGCAGAAGTTCGGCGCCGAGGTGCGACATTCACGGCTTTCCGGTGCCGCGGACGCGACGAAAGTCGGGGCCGGAGTGCGGCAGGATCGCCCCCATGCGTGTCGTGCGTGTGGTTCTGCTCGTGTTCGCCCTGGTGGTCTCGGCCGCCGTGCCCGCGTCGGCGGGGGAGCACCCGCCGAAGTGGGAGCTCACGCCCACCGGCGTCACCGCCCAGTTCCGCGGCCTGTCCGCCGTCAGCGCCCGCGTCGCGTGGGTCAGCGGGACCCAGGGCACCGTCCTGCGCACCACCGACGGCGGGACGAGCTGGAAGTCCGTCGGACCGCCGGACACCGGCACCCTCGAGTTCCGCGACATCGAAGCCTTCGACGCCGCGCACGCGGTGATCCTGTCGATCGGCCCCGGCACCGATTCACGCGTCTACCGGACCGACGACGGCGGCGCGCACTGGCGCCAGACGTTCCAGAACAGCGAAGCGGCGGCGTTCTACGACTGCCTCGCCTTCTTCGACCCGTGGCGCGGGCTCGCGATGAGCGATCCCGTCGACGGGAAGTTCCGCGTCCAGGCCACCTTCGACGGCGGCCGCAGCTGGCGGCCGGTGCCCGACAGCGGCTTCCCGCCCGCGCTGCCCGGCGAGGCCGGATTCGCCGCCAGCGGGCAGTGCATCACCACCGCCGGCCCGTTCGACGCCTGGCTCGCCACCGGCGGCGGCGCCACGGCCCGCGTCCTGCACTCCGGTGACGGCGGCCGCCACTGGACCGCGTCCGGCACGCCGTTGCCGAGCAGCCCGTCCGCCGGCGTGTTCGCCGTCGCCTTCCGGAGCCCGGCGCAGGGGATCGCGATCGGCGGCGACTACGCGAACCCGACGGCGCCCGGCCCGGCCGTCGCGCTGACCCGGGACCGCGGCCGCACCTGGCAGACCCCGGGGCAGTACCCCGCCGGGTACCGCTCCGGGCTGGCCTGGCGCGGCGGGACCGTCCTGGCCGTCGGCCCCGGCGGCAGCGACTCCAGCCCGGACGGCGGCCGGCTCTGGACGTCGTTCGACACCGGCAGCTTCGACAGCGTCGACTGCGCCGGCGCGGCCTGCTGGGCCAGCGGAACCCAGGGCCGGGTGGCCCGCCTGAGCCGCTAGAGCACCTGGCCGGTCGGGCGGACCATGATCTCGTTGACGTCGACCGACGGCGGCTGCGACAGCGCGTAGAGCACGGCGCGGGCGATGTCGTCGGCGTCCAGCTTCGGCTTCTTGCGCTGGTCGTCGTTCAGGATTTCGGTGTCGGTGATGCCGGGGTTGATCAGGGTGACGCGAACCCCGGTGCCGACGGCCTCCTCGCGGATCGCGCCGGCCATCCCGGTCACCGCCCACTTCGTCACCGAGTACAGGCTGGCGTTGCGGATGTAGCGGCCGGCGACCGAGCCGGTGATGAGCAGGTGCCCGGCCGATTCCTTCAACGCGGGCAGGGCCGCGCGGGCGGTGTAGGCCGCGCCGAGGACGTTCGTGCGGACCATCTCCTCCCACGCTCGCGGGTCGGGGTCGTCGGTGCCGAAGAACGAGGTCCCGACGCCGATTCCGGCGTTGGCGAAGGCCGCGTCGAGCCGCCCGAACCGCTCGACGGCCTGCGTGACGGCGCCGGAGATGCTGGGCCAGTCCCCGACGTCGGCCCCGAGCGCGATCGCCCGGTCTTCGCCGAGTTCGGCGGCGAGGTCGGTGACGGATCCGGCTTTGCGGGCCACGAGGGCGACTTTGAACCCGGAGGCGGCGGCCAGCCGCGCGGTCGCGGCGCCGAGGCCGCGGGAGGCACCGGTGATGAGAAGAACGCGATCATCCATGCCACCCAGGCTAGGCAGGAATCACGGCGTCAGCAGGAGAGCCGGCTTCCCCGCGAACGGATGGGGAGCTACTCTCCATCGGGAAGTAAGCTCACCCATTCCCTGTGCCAGGAGGTTCGTCGGTGTCCACGCGCGCGGCGGAACAGCGGCGGCAAGCCGAAAAGGCCGCCTACGACGCCTATTTCGCGGCGTGCCCGACCCGGAAGCTCCTCGACGAGATCGCCGGCAAGTGGGTCAGCCTGATCCTCGTCGCGCTCGGTGACGGCCCGCAGCGCTACAGCGACCTTTCGCGGCGCATCGCCGGCGTCAGCCAGAAGATGCTCACCCAGACCCTGCGGGTGCTCGAACGCGACGGCCTGGTGCGCCGGGAGGTGACCCCGTCGGTGCCCGTCCGCGTCGACTATTCCCTTACCCCGCTGGGAGAAAGCCTCCGCGCGCTGATGGCCGGGTTCAAGGACTGGGCCGAGACGCACTTCGACGCCGTGGCGGCCGCCCGGACCGATTACGACGCGCGTACGCCGGACCTCACGATCGGGCCGGGCGGCGCGGGCTAGTCTCTACCGGGTGTCCACCGCACGCGCCGAACGGCTGGTCAATCTGGTGCTGGCCCTCCTGTCCACCCGGCAGTACCTCACTGCCGAGAAGATCCGCGGCATCGTGCCCGGATACGGCGACGCGGCCAGCGACGACGCCTACTTCCGGATGTTCGAGCGGGACAAGACCGAGCTGCGCGAGCTCGGCATCCCCCTGGAGACCGGCCGCAACTCCGCCTTCGACGCCATCGAGGGCTACCGCATCGCCCGCCGCGACTACGAGCTCGGCGAGATCGACCTGGCCCCCGACGAGGCCGCCGCGGTGGCGCTCGCGTCCCGGCTGTGGGACTCCCCGGAGCTGACCGGCCAGGCGCAGGGCGCGCTCGTGAAGCTGCGCGCCGCCGGCCTGGAGGTCGACGACCAAGCTCCCACCGTCGTCGAACCGCGCGTGCGCGCCGAACCGGCGTTCGGGCCGCTGCTGGCCGCGGTGCAGAACGGCCAGGCGGTGAGCTTCGAGTACCGCCGCAGCGGCTCGCCCGAGCGGATCATGCGGACCCTCGAGCCGTGGGGCGTGGTGTCGTGGAAGGCCCGGTGGTACGTCGTCGGGCACGACCGCGACCGCGGCGCCACCCGCTGCTTCCGCCTCTCCCGCGTGACCGGCCAGGTGCGCCCGGTGGGCAAGCCCGGCACGGTCCGGCGGCCCGACGGCGTCAACCTGCTGCAGCTGGTGTCGGCCACCAGCGGGAGTGCCGAGCCGGCCCCGGTCACCACCGCGCGGCTGTGGGTCGCCGACGGCCGCGCCGCCGGGGTCCGCCGCCGCGGCACCGTCCTCGGCCGCTGCACGATCGACGGCGAAGAGGGCGATCTCGTGGAGATCGGGCTCTACTTCCCGGAGTCGGCGGCGGACTGGATCACCGCGCAGGGCCCCGACGTCGTCGTGCTCGAACCCGACGTGCTGGCCAAGACCGTCCAGGACCGGCTCGAAGCCGTCGTGGCCCGGCAGGGGAGCGGCCGGTGAGCGGGTCGACCGACCGGATGCCGCGGCTGCTCGCGCTGGTGCCCTACCTGCTGGCGCGTCCCGGCATCCGCGTCGACGAGGCGGCGCACGACTTCGACGTCACGCCGAAGCAGCTGCGCAAGGACCTCGAGCTGCTCTGGATGTGCGGGCTGCCCGGCTACGGCCCCGGCGACCTGATCGACCTGTCCTTCGAGGGCGACACGATCGTCGTGACCCACGACGCCGGGATGAACCGGCCGCTGCGGCTCACCGGCGGCGAGGCCACGGCGCTGCTGGTCGCGCTGCGCGCGCTGGGTGAGACCCCGGGCGTGGTCGACGGCGACGCCGTGCGCCGCTCCATCGCCAAGATCGAGTCCGCGGCCGGGCAGGCCCAGCCCGCCGGCGTGGTCGTCGGCGGCGGAGTGCGCGAAGGCAAGAAGACCGCGCACACCCGTGAGGAGGTCGCCCGGGCCCTGCGGGACGGGCGGGCGCTGCGGATCCGCTACTACACCGCGTCCAAGGACCAGATCACCGAGCGCACGGTCGACCCGATGCGGCTGCTGATCGTGCAGGCGGTCGGCTACCTCGAAGCCTGGTGCCGCCGCGCCGAGGGCGTCCGGCTGTTCCGGCTCGACCGGATCGACGACCTGACGATCCTCGACGAGCCTTCGCGCCCGCCGGCGCACGCCCATCCCACCGACATTTCCGAGGGGGTCTTCCGGGAGCGTCCCGACCAGCGGGAGGCGGTGCTCGTCCTCGACCCGGACGCACGCTGGGTAGCCGAGTACTACCCGTGCGAGGAGCTCGACGAGCTCGACGGCGGCCGGTTGCGGATCCGGATGCGCTACGCCGACCAGTCCTGGATGGTGCGCCTCGTGCTGGGTCTGGGTGGGGAAGCGCTGGTGGAGAGCCCGGCCGACCTCGCGGCGGACGTCGGACGCCGCGCCGCCGACGCGGTGGCCCGAGCCCGTCACCTTCCGTCAACCTGCGACCACTAGGGTGATCGACGTGCCGTACCTGCCCACCGTCGTGCTCGTCGCGATCGGCCTGCTGCTGCTCGTGCTCCTGCTGGTGCGGACCGTCAAGGTCTTGCGTCGTTTCAAGCAGACCGCAAGCATGGTGGCTACGAACACCCAGGACCGGGCCGGTCTCGTCCGCGCCCGGTCGGCTGCGTTGCGCGTCGCCTTCGCGCAGCGCCGCCGGAAACCGGAAAACCAGTAACATCCCTACCAGACGCAGATAGGAGGCCATCTTGTTCGCCAACGGATTGCAAGGATGGCATTTGATCATCTTGGTGCTGCTCGTCGTGCTGCTGTTCGGGGCCAAGCGGCTTCCCGATGCGGCGCGGTCGATCGGCAAGTCCATGAAGATCTTCAAGGCCGAGACCAAGGACCTCGCGGGCGACAAGAGCGCTTCGCACGAGGACGCCGAGCCGGTCGAGACGAAGCAGATCCCGGCCACGCCCGCCCCGGCGACCCCGGCCGCCGCGACCGACCAGCAGGTCGCCGACCTGCAGCGCCAGCTCGACGAGCTGAAGAAGCAGCAGGCCGACCAGCCGCAGAAGAACGCCAGCTGACGGCTGGGCCACACCCGGTCCCTGGTCCACGGAGCGCGCCGGTCCCGGCGCGCTCCGGCGGACTCCGACGAGAACGGAACATCCCGTGGCGGAACCCGCCTCCGGAAACGGCACCACCCGGCGGTCGAAGCGGACCAAGCGCAGCCGCCGCAAGAACCCCGACGGCACGATGACGCTCATCGAGCACATCTACGAGTTCCGCCGCCGGCTGGGCTTCGCGGTGCTCGCCGTCGTCCTCGGCGGCATCCTCGGCTTCATCTGGTTCAGCACCAAGGTGGGCCCCATCCCGTCGCTCGGCGAGATCGTCAAGGCCCCCTACTGCGCCATCCCGGCCGGCCGGCGGCTCGACGGCGAGGCGGGGTGCCGGCTGCTGCAGACCGTGCCGTTCGAAGCGTTCATGACGCAGTTGAAGGTCGGTATCGCCGCCGGCGCCGTGCTGCTGTCCCCGGGCTGGCTCTACCAGATCTGGGCGTTCATCGCGCCCGGCCTGTACTCCAAGGAACGCAAGTACGCGCTCACGTTCGTCGCCTTCGCTTCGGTGCTGTTCGCCGCGGGCGCCGTGCTCGCCTACATCCTCTTCCCGCACGCGCTGGAACTGCTCATGGGCTTCGGCCAGGAGGAGTTCGTCACCGCGCTGACCGCGGACAAGTACATCTCCTTCATGCTGTCGCTGCTGATCATCTTCGGGATCAGCTTCGAGCTCCCGCTGCTCGTGGTGATGCTCAACCGCGTCGGCGTGGTCAAGTACCGGCAGCTGAAGAAGTGGCGCCGCGGCATCGTCTTCGCCCTGTTCGTCTTCGCCGCCTTCGTCACCCCCGGCTCGGACCCGTTCTCGATGCTGGGCCTGGCGGGAGCGCTGACGGTGCTGTTCGAGCTGTCGATCCAGATCGCCCGCCTGCACGACCGCAAGAAGGACCGCGAGCGCGCCGACGAGGGCTGGGACCAGCTCGACGACGACGAAGCCGCGCCGTTCAGCTACACGCCGAGCACGGTCGACGACGAGCCGGCCGCGCCGACCGCGTCCGGCGGCCGCTCGGCGACCGACGACATCACGTAGTGGGGATCCACGCCGCACTCGCCGTGCACCCGGCTTCGGGGCACGGCGCGGCCGCCCGCATCGCCGACACCGTCGCCGAGCGGCTGCGTACCGCCGTCGACCGCCTCGACGTGCTGGTCGCCAACTCCGTCGCCGAGTCCCGCGAGCTGATGCGGACCTCCCACGACGCCGGCCTCGACGTCCTGATCGTCCTCGGCGGCGACGGCGCGGCCCACCAGGGCGTCCAGTTCTGCGCGAACCACGACGTCGCGCTCGGCCTGGTCCCGGCGGGCACCGGCAACGACTTCGCCCGCGCCCTCGGCGTCCCCGGCGAGCCGCTGCCGGCGGTCGAGGCGCTGGTGGCGGCCCTGCGATCGGGTGCCCGGCGGCGCATCGACCTCGGCCGGGCCGGCGACACGTGGTTCGCGACGGTGTTGTGCGCGGGCTTCGACGCCAGCGTCAACGAGCGCGCCAACCGGATGCGCTGGCCGTCCGGGCCGCGCCGCTACGACGTCGCGATCCTCGCCGAGCTGGCAGCCTTCCGCTCCCGCCCGGTCGTGGTCGACACGGGCACCGAACGCCTCGAACTCGACGCGACCCTGGTGGCCGTCGGCAACACCCGCTTCTACGGCGGCGGCGTCCCGATCTGCCCGACGGCGGACCCGGAGGACGGCGTCTTCGACGTGACGATCGTCGGCGACGTGACCCGCCGCGGCCTCATCCGCATGCTGCCGGGCCTGCGCACGGGCAAGCACCTCACCCACCCGGCGGTCCGCACGCTGCGCGCCCGCGAGGTCTCCCTGATGGGCAACAGCTGGCCGGTCTACGCCGACGGCGAGCCGCAGGGAACCGTGCCGGTGACGGTCAGCTGCGTCCCGGGCGCGCTGACCGTCCTCGCTTAACGGTCGTAACCGCCGGCGCGCGCCACCAGCTGCCGGAAGTGCGCCGGCGTCAGCAGCCGGCCCCCGTCGGTGAAGTAAACCCCGCCGCAGCGGTGGCAGAACCAGCCCTGCTCCCACACCTGCCGCGCCGCCGGCACCCCGCGCCGCTCTCGCCGGTGCGCCCGGACCCGGCGCACGTAGAGCCACACCAGCACCCCGGCCGCGACGAACACGCACAACGACGGCAACGAGATCAGTGCGAACCCCAGCACCCGGCCACCCGCGCCACCGGGCGGCGGATCGTCCACCGCCGACAACGGCAACATCAGGAAACACCCGCCCACCAGCGCCAGCGCGACCACCGCCGCCACCAGGCCACCACCACGGCGCGGGGGAGGGAAGGGGTCCAGCGACCGCGCCACCGCGGTCACCGAAACCCCGCTGATCTGGCTGCTCGCGTACACCACCCCGTCCCCGGCCGGCACCGCCACCAGCGGACCCTGACCGCGGTAGAACGCATGCCCGCCCTGGTAGACGGCGGGCACGTGCTGCACCCGGTCCAGCAGGCCACAGCTCGGACACGGTTCGGTCATGCACCCTCCGACGCCGCCACCCCCACCCCGGTTCCCGCCCACCCTGATGTATAACGACCTATACGGCGGCCGATCGTGGTGATCACCACACGGCGTCACGCGACCGGAAAAGAAGCACCGACGGCCGTCGGTCACGCCGCGTGCGGACCGCCGGGGGGATGTGAAACCCTGACGGGGTGGCCAATAGCCCTTCTCAGTCCCCGGCCGAGGCCTATGCGGCCTCCTCGCGTCGAGGGAAGTACCCCCAGCTGACGCGCTTCGCCGCGGAAGCGTCCTTCGAGTTCGACGACTTCCAGATCCGCGGGTGCGAAGCCCTCGAGGGCGGTCACGGCGTGCTCGTCTGCGCGCCGACCGGGGCCGGCAAGACCATCGTCGGCGAGTTCGCGGTGCACCTGGCGCTGGCCGAAGGCCGCAAGTGCTTCTACACCACGCCGATCAAGGCGCTGTCGAACCAGAAGTACGGCGATCTCGTCGCCCGGTACGGCCAGGACGCCGTCGGCCTGCTGACTGGCGACACCTCGATCAACGGCAACGCGCAGGTGGTCGTGATGACCACCGAGGTGCTGCGCAACATGCTCTACGCCGGTTCCTCGACGATCACCGACCTCGGCTACGTCGTCATGGACGAGGTCCACTACCTGGCCGACCGGTTCCGCGGGGCGGTGTGGGAAGAGGTGATCCTGCACCTGCCCGAGCACGTCCGCGTGGTCGGGCTGTCGGCCACGGTCAGCAACGCCGAGGAGTTCGGCGAGTGGCTGGTGGAGGTCCGCGGGGACACGACCGTCGTCGTCGACGAGCACCGGCCGGTACCGCTCTGGCAGCACATGCTGGTCGGGAACCGGCTGCTCGACCTGTTCGCCGGCGAGGACGTCCACGCGCCCGGGGCCGAGCTGCGGATCAACCCGACCCTGCTGCGCCGCACCGAGGAGATCGGCCGCCAGTACGCGCCGGCCGGGTTCCGCGGACCGCGCGGGCGCCGGGGCGGCGGGCCGTCGCGGATGCCGCGGTTCCGGCCGCCGTCGCGGGTGGAGGTCGCCGAGCAGCTGGACCGGGCCGGGCTGCTGCCGGCGATCGTGTTCATCTTTTCCCGGGCCGGGTGCGACGCCGCGGTGGGCCAGTGCGTGCGGTCGGGGCTGCGGCTCAACGGGCCGGGTGAGGTCGAGGAGATCCGCCGGATCATCGAGGAGCGCACCTCCGAACTGCCCGAGGGCGACTTGGGCGTGCTCGGCTACTGGGAGTGGCGGGAGGCGCTGGAGCGCGGGATCGCCGGGCACCACGCGGGGTTGCTGCCGGCGTTCAAGGAGACCGTCGAGGAGCTGTTCGTCCGCGGTCTGGTGAAGGTCGTGTTCGCCACCGAGACCCTGGCGCTCGGGATCAACATGCCGGCCCGCACGGTCGTGCTGGAGCGGCTGGTCAAGTACAACGGCGAGGCGCACGTCGACCTGACGCCGGGGGAGTACACCCAGCTGACCGGCCGGGCCGGGCGGCGGGGGATCGACGTCGAGGGGCACGCCGTCGTCGCCTGGCAGCCCGGGGTCGATCCCAAGCAGGTCGCCGGGCTGGCTTCGACGCGGACCTACCCGCTGCGGTCGTCGTTCCGGCCCGGCTACAACATGGCGGTCAACCTGGTCGCCCAGGTCGGCGCGGCGGAGGCTCGCGAGCTGCTGGAACAGTCGTTCGCGCAGTTCCAGGCCGACCGGTCGGTGGTCGGCACGGCACGCCGGATCGAGCGGAACAAGGAGGCCCTGAAGGGCTACACGGCCGCGGTGACCGGGGACTTCGCCGAGATGCTCGAGTACGTCGAGCTGCGCTCGAAGATTTCGACGCGGGAGAAGGCGTTGTCGCGGCAGAACACCGCCGTGCGGCGGGCCGGGACGGCGGAGTCGCTGGAGAAGCTCCGGAAGGGCGACGTGATCGCGGTGCCGGCGGGCCGGCGGGCGGGGCTGGCCGTGGTCGTCGACCCGGGACTGGACCCGATCCGCGAGCCGCGTCCGGTCGTGGTGACCGAGGACCGGTGGTCGGGGCCGTTGTCGGTGGCCGACTTCCCGGCGCCGGTGGAGGCGCTGGGGCGGATCAAGCTCCCCAAGCACGTCGAGCTGCGGTCGCCGAGGGCGCGCCGGGACATCGCATCGACGCTGCGCAACGCGGGAATTTCGTTGCCCGGCAGGCAGAAGCGGCGGTCGGGGGCGAACGAAGACGGTGAGCTGGCGGCGTTGCGGCGGGCGTTGCGGGCGCACCCGTGCCACGGGCTGGCCGAGCGCGAAGCGAACCTGCGCTGGGTAGAGCGCTACGAAAGGCTTTCGGCCGAAACGCAGCAGCTGGAGCGGAAGGTCGCGGCGACGACCCACTCGCTGGCGCGGGCGTTCGACCGGATCCTGGGGTTGCTGGGTGAGCGCGGCTATTTGGGACCGGAATCGGCGGGCGACGGCGAGGATCGCGTCACCGAGCACGGCCGGCGCCTGACCCGGCTCTACAGCGAGTCCGACCTGCTGGCCGCGGAGTGCATCCGCCACGGCGTGTGGCGCAAGCTCAATCCGGCCGAGCTGGCCGCCGTCGTCTCGACGCTGGTCTTCGAGGCGCGGCGGGACACGGCAGGCGAGCCGCGGCTGCCCGGCGGTGCGGTGCCCGAGGCGTGGCAGGAGACGGTCAAGCTGTGGGTGGACCTCACCGAGGACGAGCGGCGGCACCGGCTCGACCGCACCCGGGAGCCGGACGCGGGGTTCGCGTGGCCGGTCTACCGCTGGGCTCGCGGTGAGTCGCTGGAGAAGGTGCTCACCGCGGCCGAGGCCAACGGGCAGGAGCTGTCGGCGGGTGACTTCGTGCGCTGGTCGCGTCAGGTGATCGACCTGCTCGACCAGATCCGCGACGTGCTCGGCAAGGCCGACCCGGTGGGTGCGGCGGCGGCCGAGGCGGTGAAGGCGCTGCGGCGGGGTGTCGTGGCCGCGGGTGCCGCGTGAACTTCGTGTAAGGCCTGATCGGGACGGGGCGGGCGGAGGGCGTGGACACGTGTGCTCGGCTCCGACCTGTGGTTGGATCGCCTGCAAGACCGTGTGTACGCGGCAATGCGGCGGTTTCGGGGTGGACAGCGTGATGAGCGAAGCAGGCGGAGGCAGACGATGAGCACGCCGTATGGCGGCAACGACCCACAGCAGCCCCAGTACGGGCAGCAGCCGGGCGGCGCGTACCCGCCGAGCGGCCCGCAGGAGCAGCCGCAGTGGGGACAGCAGCCGCCTTCGTACGATCCGAACCAGCAGCAGTGGGGTGGTCAGCCGCAGCAGCCCCAGCAGCCGCCCTACGGCCAGCAGCCCGGGGGATACACGCCGCCGCAGCAGCCGCAGTGGGGTCAGCAGCCGCCGCCCTACGGCCAGCAGCCCGGTGGCGGTTACCCGCAGAGCGGCCCGCAGGCCCAGCCGCAGTACGGGCAGCAGCCCGGCGGGGCGTACCCGCAGAGCGGGCCCCAGCAGCAGCCGCAGTACGGCCAGCAGCCGCCGCAGGGGCAGTACGACTACGGCCAGCAGCAGTTCCCCGGCCAGGGTGCGCCGGAGGGCGGCGAGCAGCCGGCGAAGTCGAAGAAGGGCCTGCTGATCGGCATCGTGGTGCTGGTCGTGGTGGTGGCCGTGGTCGGCATCCTCGGTTTCGTGGCGCCCGGGTTCTTCAAGACGCAGGTCTTCAACAACACGCAGATGCAGACCGACGTGCAGAAGCTGCTCACCGAGACGTACAAGATCGACGGCGTCACCGGGGTCACCTGCCCGGCCGAGCAGAAGGTCGAGGACGGCGCGAAGTTCGAGTGCACCGCGACCATCGCGGGCAAGCCGACGCAGATCCCCATCACGGTGAAGGGTGACGGCGGGAACTACGAGGTTTCGCCGCCCGCCACGAAGTGATCGTGCGCACGAGATCCGGTCGCCGCGGTATTGCGGTGGCCGGATCCCGTCGTTTCCGGAGATGATCCGGGGATGAGCGACTTCGAGATCCGGACGCTGGGTGACCACGAGATCCGCGCGGCGGGCGACCTCTTCCGCGCGAGCCTGCACGTGCCGCCGTGCGCCGACGCCGATTGGGAACGCGTGTCCCGCGCCTACCAGCCGGGCCGGACGCTCGGCGCGTTCGACACCGGGCTGATCGGCACCGCGCGCTCCTTCGACGCCGAGCTGACGGTCCCGGGCGGGACGCGGCTGCCGATGGCCGGGGTCACCGGGGTCGCCGTGCGGGCGGACCGCACCCGCCGGGGCGTGCTGCGGACGTTGATGGCCGCGCAGCTGGAGGACTTCGCCGCGCGGGGGATGGTGTTCGCGAGCCTGCTCGCGTCGGAGGCCCGGATCTACGGCCGGTTCGGCTACGGGCTGGCCATGCGCTACCGCACCTACAGCGTCGACCGGCACCGGACGCGGCTGCGTCCGGACGTGCCGGCGTCGGGGGAAGTCCGGCTGCTCGAGCTGGACGAGGCCCTGGAGGTCTGCCCGGCCGTCTACGAGGGCTTGGCGGGCCGGCCGGGGAAGATGTCCCGGCCGGAGGTGCTGTGGCGGCTGTACGAGGCGCAGTCCCGGCGCAACCCCCAGCCGATGCGAGCGGCCGTGCACCACGGCCCCGACGGGCCGGACGGCTTCGCGTTCTACTACGTCGAGGGTCTGCAGGCGCACCCGTGGACGAAGAGCCTGCAGGTGATCAACCTGTTCGCCGGTACGCCGGCCGCGTTCGCCGGGCTGTGGCGGTTCCTGCTGGGCATCGACCTGGTCGACCGGATCGTCGCGGAGGCCCGGCCGCTCGACGAGCCGATCGAGCTGCTCCTCGAAGACCACCGGACCGCCACCGTCGACCGGGTCGGCGACGAGCACTGGATGCGGCTCGTCGACGTCCCGAAGGCACTGGCCGCCCGCGAATACGGGAGTGCCGCGCCGGTCGTCGTCGAGGTCGACGACCCGCTGTTGCCGGCCAACGGCGGGACGTACCGGATCGGCCCCGACGGCGCCGCACACACCGACGAGCCGGCGGCGCTGCGGCTCGACGTCACCACGCTCGCGATGATCTACTTCGGCACGTGGCGGCCGTCCGCGCTGGCCGGTGCGGGCCGGCTCGAGGTCCGTGAGCCGGGTGCCCTCGCGGACGCCGACGTGCTCTTCGGGACTCGCGTCGCATCGTGGAGCGGTACCCACTTCTGAGCGACCGGCGGAAATCGGGATGCCGCGGGCGGGGCCGGACGGCAGGATCGGCGGCATGACCGACTTCGACGTCCGCCCCGTGACCGAGGACGAGCGCCGCACCACATTGGACCTGCTGGGGCGCTCGCTGCACACCAACCGGATCAGCGACGAATCCTGGGCGCAGTACGGGGATTCGTGGCCCGCCGCGCACAAGTTCGGCACGTTCGACGGCGGGACCCCGATCGGGATCGCCAGCTCCTTCGACTCCGGGATCGCGGTACCCGGCGGAGCGGTCCTGCCGCTCGGGGCGGTCGACGGCGTCGGGGTCCGCGCCGACCGCACCCGCCGCGGGGTCCTCACCGCGATGATGGCGGTGCAGCTCGAGGACTTCGCCGCGCGCGGAATCCCGCTGGCCGCGCTGCACGCCAGTGAACCCACCATCTACGGCCGGTTCGGCTACGGCTCGGCCGCGCTCGGCAAGACCGCGTGGCTGCCCAGGCCCGCGGCCCGGCTCCACGACCGCGTCCCGGCGGCCGGCGACGTCCGGATGCTCACGCCCGAGGAAGCGGTGAAGGAGATTTCCGGGCTGTACCAGCGGATCGGGCTGCACCGGGCCGGGATGATCGGCCGGCCCGCCGAGTGGTGGCCGATCGCGCACGACCGGCTCGTCGGCCCGGAGGGCAGCTACGTCGTGGCCGTCCACAGTGGACCCGACGGCGACGACGGGTACGTCGTGTACGACACGGTGGACCGCCGCACCCTGGAGTCGCCCGACGAAGGGGCCGTGCTGAAGGTCCGGGAGCTGCAGAGCGCGGACCCGGCCGCGCGGGCCGCGCTGTGGCGGTTCCTGCTGTCGATCGACCTCGTCTCCGGGGTACGGGCGCGTTACCGGCCGGTCGACGAGCCGCTCGCGGCGATGCTGGCCGACCACCGGCACGCCCGCACCGCCGACGTCGAGGACGATCTGTGGCTGCGGCCGGTCGACGTCGCCGCGGCGCTGGCCGCCCGCACCTACCGGGCGGCCGAGCCGGTGGTCCTCGCGGTGGCCGACCGGATGCTGCCGGCCAACACCGGGCACTACGAGGTCACGCCCGACGGCGCACACCGCACGGACGCGGCGGCGGACCTGGCCCTCGACGTCGACACGCTCGGCATGCTCTACCTCGGGCAGTGGAGCGCGACCGCACTGGCCGAGGCCGGGCGGATCACGGTCCACGACCCGGCCGCGCCCGGCCGGGCGGACGAGCTGTTCACCACCATCGCCGCGCCGTGGTGCGGCACGTACTTCTAGCGCTGAAGGTGCCCTTCAGCTCGCGGGGAGTTAGGCGCCGGGCAGGGCCTTGAGCAGCCGTTCGGTGGAGTTGCCGAGGTTCCAGCGCTCGGTCAGCTCGGCCACGCGGTCCGGGTCGGCCGGCGTCGCCGGCACGGTGTCGGGGCGGGACTGCTCCACCGGCGCGTCGACGGCGACCCGGACCACGGTCGGCGCGACGGCCAGGTAGTCGGCGGCGTCGGCGAGACGCAGCCGAGTCTTGAGCGGGACGCGGGGATCGCTCGCGGCCGAGGCTTCCAGGAGCGCGTCGAGGCTGCCGAACTGCGTGATCAGCTTCGCGGCGGTCTTCTCGCCGATGCCGGCGACGCCGGGCAGCCCGTCGGAGGGGTCGCCGCGCATCATGGACATGTCCGCGTACGCCGGTCCGGCGGTCTCGACGGGAAGGCTGTAGCGCTCGGCGATCTCGGCCGGGCCGAGGACCTCGGCCTTGGCCCAGCCCTTGCCGACGTAGATCACCGACGTGGGCGTCGGTTCGGTGCGCACGAGCTGGAACAGGTCGCGGTCGCCGGTGATCACCTCGACCGGGTCCGCCTTCTCGCGGGTGGCCAGCGCGCCGATGACGTCGTCGGCTTCGTAGCCCGCCGCCTCCGCGGTGGCGAACCCGAACGCCTCCAGGAGGTCGAGGATGATCGGGACCTGCGGGGTGAGCGTGTCGGGCACCTCTTCGACGTCGGGGCTGGCGCCGTTCTCCTCGGCCACCCGGTGCGCCTTGTAGCTGGGCAGCAGGTCGGTGCGGAACTTCGGCCGCCAGTCGGCGTCGAGGCAGCACACGAGCCGGGCCGGGCGCCGGTCGGTGAGGATCCGCGCGATCGTGTCGGCGAACCCCCGCACGGCGTTGACCTGCGTCCCGTCGGCGGCGCGCATCGAGTCGGGCAGGGCGTAGAACGAACGGAAGTACAGGCTCGCGGAGTCGAGCAGGGCAAGGGGTCCGGTCACCCGCACAGCCTGCCACGCCCGGCGGGTGCCCGGGGGCAAGCCACGCGCACGCGAGCACAGGGGGAGATGCGGCCGCTCGGGCGAGGAGGGTGCGCGGTCGGCTGGGAGTGCTGGTGAACCGAGGGAACTGCCCGGGCGCCGTGCTGTGGGGGAGCGGCATTGCCCGGCGGCGAGGCTACTTCCCCGCCGCCGGGCAACGCCGGGGCTAGGGGAGCGGGCCGGGAAGGTGCCCGGGGCGGGGGTAGCGGGCGAGCCGGCCGGGCGGCGAGCTTCCCCGGGCAGGGGGGCCGGGTCGGCAGGGGAGCGGGGCGGGAGCGGCGTCACCCGGCCCGGCATGTCGCGGGCCCGGGCGGGCGGACCACCCGGGCCGCCCCACTAGGCTCGGCTTCATGTCGCGCCGTTCCCTCCACACGCCCGCCCCCGACGCTGCCGCCCTTCGTGCTCGCCTGGACCGCGCCCGCTCGGCCGCGGCCGCCGCGGACACCGATGCCCTGCTGATCGCGCCCGGTTCCGACCTGCGCTACCTCATCGGCCAGGCCGGCGGCTCGTTCGAGCGCCTCACCACCCTCGTCGTCCCGGCCGACGGCACGCCCGCGCTGGTCGTGCCGAAGCTGGAGGCGCCCGGGTACGCCGACGTCCCCACCGACGAGCTCGGCGTCGAGCTGCTCACCTGGGTGGACGGCGACGACCCGTACGCGCTCGTCGCGGACCGGCTCGGGAAGCCCGGCCGCGTCGCGGTCAGCGACTTCACCCCGGCCCTGCACGTCCTCGCCCTGCGGGCCGCGCTCGGGACGGCCGAGCAGACCCTCGCCGGCCCGGTGGTGCGGGAGCTGCGGATGCGCAAGGACGCCGCGGAGATCGCGTCGCTGCGGGACGCCGGCGCGGCCATCGACCGCGTGCACGCCCGGGTCGCCGAGTGGCTGCGGCCCGGCCGCACCGAGGCGGAGGTCGGCGCCGACATCGCCGCCGCCATCGTCGAGGAGGGCCACGTCCAGGCCGACTTCGTGATCGTCGGCTCCGGCCCGAACGGCGCCAGCCCGCACCACGACGTCTCCGACCGCGTCATCGAGAAGGGTGACGTCGTGGTCGTCGACATCGGCGGCCCGCTGCCGGCCGGCTACAACTCCGACTCGACCCGCACCTACGCCGTCGGCACCCCGCGTGACGCCGACGTGGCCGACACCTACGCGGTGCTGCAGCGCGCCCAAGCCGCCGCGGTGGCCGCGGTGAAGCCGGGCATCACGGCCGAAGCGGTCGACGCGGCCGCGCGCGACGTCATCGCCGAGGCCGGGTTCGGCGAGTACTTCATCCACCGCACCGGCCACGGCATCGGCCTGGACGTCCACGAGGAGCCGTACATCATCGCGGGCAACGCGCTGCCGCTGGAGCCGGGCATGGCCTTCAGCGTCGAGCCGGGCATCTACCAGCCGGGCCGGTGGGGCGCCCGCATCGAGGACATCGTCATCGTCACCGCGGACGGCGTCGAGTCCGTCAACAACCAGCCGCACGAGCTCGTCGTGCTGGACGCATGACGGTCGGCGGCCTGGAGCCGCTGGACCAGGCGATCGTCCAGGAGCTCGCGGCCGACGGGCGGCGCAGCTTCACCGACCTCGCCGAGCGGGTCGGGCTGTCGGTGTCGGCGGTGCACCAGCGGGTGCGCCGCCTCGAGCAGCGCGGGGTCATCCTCGGCTACACCGCGCGGCTCGACGGCGAGCAGATCGGCCTGCCGCTGACGGCGCTGATCTCGCTGACGCCGAACGACCCGGGAGCGCCGGACGACTACCCGCAGCGGATCCAGCACATCAAGGAGATCGAGTCGTGCTACTCCGTGGCCGGCGACGAGTCCTACATCCTGCTGGTGCGCGTCCAGTCGCCGCTGGCCCTGGAGGACCTGCTGCGCCGGATCCGCGAGGCCGCGAAGGTGTCGACGAGGACCACGGTGGTGCTCTCTACGCCGTTCGAGGGACGTTCGCCGACGTTCTGACGCCGGCGCCCCGCCCGGCGACCGGGGCGCTGGTACGGTAAAAGGTATGGCAACACGTAAGGTCACTCTTTCGCTGGACAGCGGCGCCCTGGACTTCGCCGAACGCGCCGCGAAAGCACACGGGATCTCGGTCTCGTCCTGGCTGTCGAAGGCAGCCCGGCGCGAGGCGGTACGCACGGGCTACACCCCGCAGAAGCCGGAGCCGGCCGTCGCGGAACTCGACGAGGCCGAGCGCGCGGCGGCGGAGAAGGATCTGCGTGCGCAGGGGTGAAGTCTGGACGTACCACCCCCCGACCGAACCGGCCCGGCAGCGCACCGTGGTGCTGCTGTCCTCGGACGGGGTGAACGAGTCCGAGCGCCCCTGGCTGCTCGGCACCGAACTGCTCGAACGCGACCCGCAAGACATCCTCGGCGTGGCGGTCGACGCCCGCTACTGGGTGTCGACGCTGAACCTCACCCGGCTCTACCGGCCCTGGTTCGACGAGCGCATCGCCGAGATCGACCTCGACGTCCAAGAGCGCATCGACATCGCCCTGCGAGCCGCTCTCGATCTTTGAGTGTATAACGGCCTATACTGCTCGACAGTGGTCGAAAAACAGCAATCCGGTAAGCAAGCATGTCACCCCTAAAACCGCCAAGAGCGAAGGGGATCAGCGGGCCACGACCTCCGGGGCGGCGTGCAGCTTCCCGTCCGCGCCCGCGAGGCAGGACGCGTTGCCGTCGCGGGCCGCGATGAACTCCGTCAGGCAGTTCGCGATCGCCGCGTGGCCGGCCGCGTTGGGGTGGAACGACTCCTGGAGCGCGTGGCCCGCGCGGTCGGCCTTGCCGAGGTCCGCCAGCTGGAGCGTCAGGCGGGTGAACCACTCCGTCGCCGGGTTGGCGCCGCCGCTGCACGCCTCGTGCTTCACGCCGGCCTTCGCCAGGTCCAGGAACCGGGCGCCGGTCTGCTGGGCGGCTGTCTTCAGGCCGGCGGAGAGCACGCCGATCCCGGTCTGGGAGATCCAGCGCAGGTCTTCGACTCGGAACGGGCAGCCGTTGAGGCTGCGCAGGTCCTCCGGCAGGTCGGGGCCGATCGGGGCGGCGTAGGACTGCAGGATCAGCTGGTAGTCGGCGGGGACGTACCCGGCGGCCGCCAGCACCTTCTTCACGTCGGAGACGGCGGTGACGACCTTCGGCACCATGGCGTCCACTTTGGACTGCCAGGTCTGCTTGAGCGCGGTGCTGCACGGCGGGCCGCCGGCGTTGAACCACGCCTTGAAGCAGTCGTTCACCTGGTTGGAGAACTTCGGGTCGTCGTTCGCGCCGACGGCGATGACGACCGCGGCGACGCGGTGGTCCTTGACCAGTGCGGCGAGCTGCTGTGCTTGCGAAGGTTCGGTCCACTGCTTGATGTCGCCGAGGGCGACCTGTTCGGCGGGTGCGCCGGAGCAGCCGAGGTTGACGTGGGCGGTGATGCCGGGGACGGCGATCTTGTCGACGAAGGCGTTGGGGGAGCGGTGGCACCAGTTGCCGCCCTGGCCGTTGGTGGTGGCGGTGTACTGGCCGGCGCCTTCGCCGGAGACGGTGCTGTCGCCCATCGCGACGACGGTGAGCGGTCCGGTGCCGGGTGGTCCTTGGCGGGGTTGTGGTTGGCCGTTCTTGCTTTCGGAGCCGAAGAAGACGAAGAAGCCGGCCAGCAGGGCCACGCACGCGAGGACCAAGGCTCCCCAGTACCACTTGAGACGTCGCATCGTCGTCGAGTCTACGGATCAGGGGTGGGAGCGGGGTGCGTCGCCGGTCACGCGGAGCGCTTGACGGCTTGGCGGGGGATCAGTTCGACGGGGAGTTCGCGGACTCCGAAGATCATGGGTGAGGGGTAGCCGATCTGGACGCCGTCGCGGACGCGGATGTCGGCGAAGCGGTCCAGCAGTTGTTCGAAGACGACTCGTCCTTCGAGCCGGGCGAGGGGTGCGCCGAGGCAGAAGTGGACGCCGCCGCCGAAGGCGAGGTTGGTTTCCTTGCGGGGGCGGGGGTCGAACTCGGTGGCGCGGGTGTGGTGGCGGGGGTCGCGGTTGGCGCCGAGGACCCAGGGGGTGACCATCGCTTTGGCGGGGATGGTGACGCCGCCGAGTTCGACGTCGGTGGTGGTGATCCGCAGGAGGCGCATGATCGGGGGTCGGTGGCGGGTGACTTCTTCGAGGAGGCTGGGGATGAGGCCGGGGTCGCGGCGGACCGCGGCGGCGGCGTCGGGGAATTCGTGCAGGGACAGCACGGTGTTGCCGAGCATCATGGTGGTGGTGATGTGGCCGGCGGCCAGGAGCAGGGAGGCGAAGTTGAGGACTTCGTGGTCGGCGAGGTGTTCGCCGTCGACTTCGGCGTGGGCGAGTGCGCTGAAGAGGTCGTCTTCGGGGTCGCGGCGCCGTTGGGCGAGCAGGGCGGCGAGGTAGGTCTCCATGACTTCGGTCAGGGAGGTGCCGTCTTCCTGGGGGGCGCCGCCGGCGAGGAGGGCGTCGGCCCAGCCGCGGTAGAGGGTGCGGTCTTCGGGTGGGATGCCGATGAGGTCGCCGATGACCACGACGGGTAATGCGTAGGCGAGGTCGCGGATGAGGTCGGGGTCGTCCCGCTGCGCCATTTCGGTGATGAGGGTGTCGGTGGCGGTCACGATCCGCGGTTCGAGGTCGGCGACGACTTTGGGGGTGAAGGCTTTGCTGACCAGTTTCCGCAGCCGGTGGTGGACCGGTGGGTCGACGGCCGCCATGTTGCCGCGGACGGCTTCGGCGGTGTCCGGGAGGAGTAGTCCCGGGTCGGAGGAGAACGATTGGTGATCGGTGAAGATGCGGCGGACGTCGGCGTGCCGGAATACGTGCCAGGTTTCGTTGTCGTCCTCGATGACCGGGTGGTTCTCGCGCATTTCGTCGACCCAGGTGAACAGGGCGGATCCGCCGTCTTCCAGTGACGGTGGGCGGACTTCGGGCGAGTTCATTCCCGCGGCTCCTTTGCTGAAACCGATTTCCCCAGAGCGAAGGAATTCGCTTCGTTGACTTTGAACAGGCTATGGGCGTTGCCGGTTGGGCGTCAACGAGAAAAGGTGATCATCGGGGTCAACCAAATGGGCTGGTGAATCAACTTTCGATGTGAATGGGGCGGGATCGGGCAACCTTCCCGATTCGGGTGGCGTTATCCGGCTTCGGTCAGGTCGGTGGTCGCCGCGAGTTCGGCGGCGACGTCGGCGATGACCGGGATCGCGGGGTTGTCGTGGCCGGGTACCCACACGAGTTCGGTGCGGGCGACGTCGTTCTCGAGCGGTACGAACGCGACGCCGCCGCGTCGGAGGCTGTGGGAGGAGCGGGTCAGGCGGGTGACGCCGACGCCGGCCGCGACGAGGCCCAGGAGTCCCTGGACGGTGGCGGCCCGCTGGACGACGTGCGGGGTGAAGCCGGCGGCGGCGAAGTCGGCGTCGTAGCTGCGGTGCCAGGGTTCCCAGGTGCTGCGCGGGGTGAGCACCCACGGTTCGCCGGCCAGGTCGGCGAGCTTCAGTGAGGCGCGCTCGGCGAGCGGGTGGCCGGCCGGGAGGACCGCGCACACTTCCTCGGTCAGCAGGGTCCGGGACGTGAGTCCTTCCACCAGTGGCGGCCGGGTGAACGCGAGGTCGAAGCGGCGTTCGCGCAGGCCGTCGACGAGTTCGGCGATCGGGGCTTCGGCCGTGGTCACCGCGAGGCCGGGGAAGCGCTCGCGGACGGCGCGGACGACCGGGGGCAGCAGGTAGTTGGCCGTGGTGGTGAGGAACGCGAGCCGGACGGTGCCGATCTCGCCGCGCACGGCGCGCGCGAGGGTCGCGACGGCTTCGTCGGCGCGGGCGAGGACCGCGCGTGCTTCCGGCAGGAAGAGTGCGCCGACGGCGGTGAGGCGGGTTCCGCGGGGGTCGCGGTCGAACAGCCGTGTGCCGAGGGTGCGTTCGAGCACGGTGATCTGCTGGGAGAGGGACTGCTGGGCGATGTGCAGGCCGGCGGCGGCGCGCGTGAAGCTGGTTTCGTCGGCGACGGCGACGAAGTAGCGAAGCTGCCGGAGCTCAGGAGTCACAGGCTGGGACTGTAGCCCCGGCAGGAGATCGGTGTTGGCGGAGTGGTCGTGATCGTCCCCAGGATGGCAGGGAGGAATCCACTGGGAGGAACGCGAAGATGACGAACACCGACGGCCGCGTCTGGCTGATCACCGGTTGCTCTTCCGGGTTCGGCCGGGAGATCGCGCTGGCGGCACTGGCCGCGGGTGACCGGGTGCTGGCCACCGCGCGGCGGCCGGAAACCCTGTCCGGGCTGCGGGAGCGTGGCGGGGACCGGGTCCGGACCGCGGCGCTGGACGTCACCGATGCCGGGCAGGTCGAGGCCGCGGTGAAGACGGCGCTCGAGGAGTTCGGCCGGATCGACGTCGTGGTCAACAACGCCGGCAACGGCTCGGTCGGCGCGGTCGAGGAGCTCACGTTGGAGGAGCTGCGCGCGCTGATGGAAGTGATGTTCTTCGGTGCGGTGGCGGTGACCAAGGCGGTGCTGCCGCACCTGCGGGCCCAGGGCAGCGGCACGGTGGTGCAGATCAGCTCGATGGGCGGGCAGCTGTCGATGCCCGGCTTCGGCGCGTACTCCGCGGCGAAGTACGCGCTGGAGGGCCTGTCCGAGGCGCTGGCGGCGGAGGTCGCGCCGTTCGGGGTGCGGGTGCTGATCGTGGAGCCGGGCGCGTTCCGCACGGAGTTCGGCGGCGGCCGGATGCACCGCTCCCGCACGATCGACGCGTACGCGGTGTCGACGTCGGGCACGCGGGACGCGGTCGAGTCGATGGACGGCACCCAGCCGGGCGACCCGGCCAAGGCGGCCGCGGCGATCGTGCGCGCGGTCGGCAGTGCCGACGCGCCGTTGCACCTCGCGCTGGGAGCGGACGCCGTGGAAGCGATCCGGGCCCAGCACGAGGCGCTCGCGGCGGACCTGGCGGCCTGGGAGGAGGTCAGCCGGTCGACCGCGCTGGACTAGGCCGGATCCTGCAGCAGGCCGAGGACGTTGCCGTCGGCGTCGGTGAAGGTCGCGACCAGGCGGCCGTTGCCGACGTCCTTCGGTTCGTCCTTGACCTTCGCGCCGGCGGCGGTCACCTCGGCGAGCTTGCCTGCGAGGTCGGTGACGTGCCAGTAGGTCACCGGGCCGGTCATGCCCTGCTGCGCGCCGTTCGGCACGAGGCCGATGTGCTGGCCTTCGGTGTCGTAGCCGACGTAGTAGGGGGCGTCGGCCTGGGGTTCGGTGCCGAGCAGGGCGGTGTAGACGGCTTTGGCGGCGGCGAGGTCGGTGACGGGGTGGAGAACGGTCTTGATCCCCTGGGTGCTCATCGCGGGTGCTCCTGAAGTCGGTGGTGCGGTACGGCGATGACGCTATTCGCGGTCCGCTGACCAGCGCTTCTCGATTCCTGATCGGTTGGGTGTGGTCCCTGGGGGCGTGGCCAGGGTTCCGGCAAAGTCGCGGGTTCAGCCACCTGGCTTCCGCCGCTGCCGTGCGACGGATCCCAGCCCACTCGCCCGCGGTCCGGACGTCGCGAATGAGTCATTCCGGACGCCAGACGCCCCCAATGACTCATTCGCGACACCGAACCCGGCCAAGCCGGGTCCGGTGTCGCCTCCGCCTCGGCAGCGCCTCAACCGCCGCAGCCGGATACAGAGGTCCTGAATGACCCATTCAAGACCTCTGCCCAGGGCGCGCGCCCATGGCCTGCGCCGGGGCAGCCAGGCTGGTGACTTTGCCAGAACCCTGGGGGGCACGGCGGGCACGAATGCCGTGAATGACTCATTCCTGGCGCCGGACGCCGTGAATGAGTCATTCACGGCGCCGAAGGCATCTCGGCGCCGGGCGGCGACGAGTCCGCGTGCCGGGAGTCGCACGCTGGGGAGACCTCGGTCAGTCGAGCAGAGCGGTGAGGACTCCGTCGAGGAGGCGGACGCGGCGGTCGGCGATGCGGTGGACCTCGTCGTCGTGGGTCGCGACGATCACCGCCGCTCCCTCGGCGGCGCAGCGGCGCAGCAGCCGCAGGACCCGGGGGGTGCTGCCGGCGTCGAGGTGGGCGGTCGGCTCGTCGGTGAGCAGTACCCGGGGCCTCCCGGCCACCGCACGCGCCAGGGCGACCCGTTGCTGCTGCCCGAACGACACCTCGAGGGGATAGCGGTCGCCGAGCTCGCCGATCCCCAGCTCGTCCAGCAGTTCGGTGACCCGGTCCTGGATCACCGCGGGGGACGGGCGGGGTACGTCGGAGCGCAGCCGCAGCGGCAGGGCGACGTTCTCGGCGATCGTCAGTTCGTTGGCGAGCCCGAGGGCCTGCGGCAGCACAGCGCAGGTGTGCCACGGCGGTGCGCCGCTGATGGGGACGCCGTCGAGGAGCACGCAGCCGGAGTCGGGGGAGTCGAACCCGCACAGCAGTGCCAGCAGTGCGCTCTTGCCCGACCCGGACCGGCCCGACACCGTGACGAGCTCGCCGGCGGCGACGCGGAGTTCGAGCCCGCGCAGCACTTCGATGTCGCCGCTGGGGTGGGCGAAGCTGCGGCGGAGCCCGACGGCTTCCAGCATGGACTCGGTCATGGCTGCGGTTCCCGTTCTTCGACGGCGTCGAGCGTGCCTTTGTGCAGCCGGGCCACGCGCGCGCCGAGGTCGATGAGGCGTTCGTCGTGGGAGGCGACCAGGACCGCGAAGTCCTGGTCCACCAGGTACTGCAGGGTGTCCAGCACGAGGTCGGCCGAGCCCTCGTCGAGCTGGGAGGTCGGTTCGTCGGCGAGGATCACCGTGGAGCGCGCGGCGAGCACGCACCCGAACGCGAGCCGCTGCTGCTGGCCGCCGGAGAGCGCGGAGATCTTCCAGTCGCCGGTGCCGTGCAGGCCGAGCTGCCCGAGGATGTCGCCGGGGTCGCAGTCTGTTCCGGCGGCTTCGGCCGCGGCCCGCAGGTTCTCGGCGACCGAAAGGTAGCCGAGCAGGTTATCGGACGGGTTCTGGAACACCAGCCCCAGGTGGTGGCGCCGCAGGGCGCGCCGTTCGCGGTGCTTGAGCTTGCGGACGTCGGCGCCCTGGAAGGTCAGGGTGCCGCGCACGGGCTGTTCGAAGAGGCCGAGCACGCGCAGCAGCGTCGACTTGCCGGAGCCCGACGGTCCGGCGAACACGGTCATGCCGCGGGCGGGGACGTCGAAGCTGATGTCGTCGACGCCGGTGACGACGCCGGCCGGGGTCGGGTAGTCGACGCCGATGCCGCGCAGGGAGAAGATCGGTTTGTCAGGCACGGATCAGCTCCGCGGTCCGGGCGGTGCGCACCGAGCGCACCGCGATCCAGCCGGCCATGGCCACCACGAGCACGCCGACGACCAGCACGGTCAGCACGAACGGCAGCGGGTCGGGCAGCTCGGAGCGCGGCGCGAGGAAGGTCGCCGGGTCGAACCGCGGCACCGACAGCCCGGCCACGGAGACACCGCAGACCACGCCGACGACGATCGCCAGCCCGCTGAGCGCGCCCAGTTCCATCAGGTGGCTCGCCAGCAGGGTCCGTGGCCGCATCCCCATCCGCAGCACCAGCGCTCCGGCGAGGGCGTTCTGGCGGCGCCGGACCTCGACCGCGACGAGCAGGGCGAGGATCGCCACGACGCCGAGGACCGCGCCGAGCAGCGCCACGAACGAGAACGTCCACGACACGACGAAGAACGGCAGGCTGTCCAGTGCGCTCTCGCGGCTGATCCGGTTGGGGATGAACACGCCCGCGGCGCGCAGGGCGGCGGTCGCGTCGGCCATCGGCGCGCCGGTCAGGACGCTCCACTTCGGAATCCGGTCGAGCTGCCCGTGGTCGAGCGCGGTGCGGGACACGACGTAGCCGGGGGAGGTGCCGATCATCGGGAACACCGGCAGGTCGGCGACGGTGACGGCGTCGCGCAGCCCGTCGGGCAGCTGGGTGGTCTGCTTCGCGGTGTGGCCGACGCGGATCACCGGCGTGCCGTTCGGGTTCGGCTGGGAGATCTGCCGCAGCAGCCCGTCGAGGTCGCCGGCCGGGACGTCGCCGGCGGCGGCGCCCTTGGTGAACGTCGCGGGATCGACGACCAGCACGACGCCGCCGGTGCCGGTCAGTTCGCCGACGACGGTGCTGTTCTGCGCGAGCGCGGCGGGCATCGCGACGGTGCCCATCCCGATCGGGCTGTCGGTGTCGAGGCGGGCGTTGCCGCCGACGAAGATCGACGACTTCGTGTCGAGCGCGGCTTCCTGGCCGTTGGCGATGCCGATGCCGGTGGCCAGCGTGCCGATGGCGAGGGTGCCGATGACCAGGACGCCGGTCACCGGGGCGCGGGCGCCGGCCAGCCGCCGGATCGCCAGCTGCAGGGCCGGGCGCGACCAGAACCGGGCCCGGTGGGAGGCGTGCAGGGCCAGCCACGCCAGCCGCGCGGTCAGCAGGCCGACGGTGAGCACGACGAACACCGGGTAGGTCAGGGCCAGCGGATCGACCTGGGGTAAGGGATTTCCGAGGCGTGAGCCGGTGCTGTAGTGGGCCAGGCGGGTCCAGCCGAGCCACGCCATGCCGGCTGTCGCGAGCTCCCACGGGAAGTACCCGAGCAGCCGCATGCGGTTGCCTTCGCGGCGGATGCGGCCGAGTTCGAACTCCCGGTGCGCCCGCACGGCGACGACCAGGGCCAGCAGCGCGAGCGACAGCACCAGCACGCCCGCGGCGACGACGCCGGCGCGCAGTTCGGCTTCGGGGTCGGGTACGCCGGGTGGGCCGTACACGCCGAGCAGCAGGCGGGCGGCGGCGGCGCCGAGGGCGCCGCCGAGCAGGATCGGCAGCCCGAGTTCGGCGACGGCGAGGCCGCCGAGGGCACCCGGGCCGCTGCCGCGGGCGGAGAGCAGCCGCAGCTGGGCGTGCCGGCGCTGGTACCACTGGAGGGCGACGGTGCCGAGGCCGGCGCAGCCGACCAGGACGCTGATCAGCGCGAGTGGCAGGATCGAGACGAACACGTTGTCCTGGGCCTGGCGGGCGATCTGCACGGAGCGTTCGAACGTCGGGACGTCGGCGGCGACCAGGTTCCCGAGCCCTTGGGCGGTGAGGTCCGCGCGGACGTCGGCGATGAGGTCGCGAGAGCGTTGCAGCAGGTCTTCGGCCGCGCTGAGCGTGGCCGGGGCCGGTTCGTAGAACGAGATGTGGAAGTACTGCATCTTCGGCAGGCCGATCGCCGCGACCGCGTCGTCGAAGGTCTTGCGGTCGGTGGCGAACACGATCGAGTCGATCGGGTCGTTGGCCAGCCGGTCGACGACGGCGCCGGACTGCTGCGAGCACCACCAGCGCGGCGGCGGGTCGAGCAGGTCGCGGTAGATGCCGGTGACCGGCGGCAGCCCGATGCCCTGGATGCTGGGTTTGGTGCCGACGCCGATGTGCTCGGCGTCGGCCACGACGTTGCCGAGCCACAGCCCGGGCGCGCGGGTGCCCTGCTGCAGTGACAGGTTGTCCAGACCGGCTTGGTCGCGGTAGGCGAGGCGGATCTTGTAGTTCGGGTCGCCGTTGAACTGGGTGCCGGGCAGGACGGTGGTGTACTGGCCGACGACCGGCGCGCCGAAGCCGTGCGCGCCGGCGTGGCGTTGCACCGCGCCGGTGACGGCCGGGATGTCCTTGACCGGGATGTTGCCCTTGCCGAAGACCGGGCCGTAGCTGTCGGGGCAGGTGATCCCGCTCTGGTAGGCGATCGTCGCGCCGCCGGCGGCGGAGGCCTGCAGGACCGCGGCCGTGCCGAGGAAGCAGGCGAGCAGCGAGGTCACCGCCGCGACGATCAGGGTGAGCGGGCTGGAGAGGGCGGCCTTCGGTGCCGCACGCCACGGCTTGGTCACTCTGCGCTGTCCAATCGTCCCCCATTTCACCCGCATGGACGCGCACGCTACCGGCAGATCGCAGGAGTTGGCACGTTTTTGTATCCGATTGTTGCTCACAGTCGGTCATCGACCGGCGAAATGGGAAAGAAGCAACGCGTGGCGCCATCCGGCCGGTTTAGTGGTCTGGACCTTGACGCCGATATTGGTCTGATCCAATCCTGGAGACGTTCTCGCCGTGTTACGCCGCGGCACGGCTCCCGCCGGCACTGGAGCGCAGATGCGTCGACGCAGATCTTTCTCTCGAATGTCCGTTTTGCTGGCCCTGACAGCGATTTCGGCCGGTTCACTGGCCGGCGTGGCCGGGACCGCCCAGGCCGCGACGCCGCTGCCCGCGCACGTTTTCGCGCCCTACTTCGAGGCCTGGACCGGCGAGAGTCCCGCCGCGCTGGCCCAGCAGTCGGGCGCCAAGCACCTCACGATGGCCTTCATCCAGGCCGCCACCAAGGGGTCCTGCACCGTCTACTGGAACGGCGACACCGGGATGCCGATCGCGAACTCGACGTTCGGGCCGGACATCGCCACCATCCGCTCCCGCGGCGGCGACGTCATCCCGTCCTTCGGCGGCTACACCGCCGACAACACCGGCACCGAGATCGCGGACAGCTGCACCAGCGTGGACTCGATCGCCGCGGCCTACGAGTCGGTGCTCACCACCTACGACGTCCCCCGGCTCGACATGGACATCGAAGACAACTCGCTCACCAACTCCGCCGGCATCGACCGCCGCAACAAGGCCATCAAGAAGGTCCAGGACTGGGCCGCGGCGTCCGGGCGGTCGCTGCAGATCTCCTACACCCTGCCCACGACAACCCGCGGCCTCGCCGACAGCGGCCTGGCCGTGCTGCGCAACGCCGTCGCCAACGGCACCCGCGTCGACGTGGTCAACATGATGACCTTCGACTACTACGACAACGCCGCCCACCAGATGGCCACCGACACCCAGACCTCGGCGAACGGGCTCGTCTCCCAGCTCGGCGCGCTGTACCCGGGCAAGACGCAGGCGCAGCTGTGGGCGATGGTCGGGATCACCGAGATGATCGGCGTCGACGACTTCGGCCCGGCCGAGACCTTCACGACCGCCGACGCGGCCACCGTCTACAACTGGGCGGTCGCCAAGGGCATCAACGAACTGTCGTTCTGGGCCCTGCAACGCGACAACGGCAGCTGCCCCGGCGGCGCCGCCGCGGACAACTGCTCCGGCATCGCCCAGGACACCTGGTTCTTCAGCCACGCCTTCGCGCCGTTCACCGGCGGCACGACCGTGCCCGGCAACGACTTCTCCCTCGCCGCCACCCCGGCCTCGGCCGCGGTGAACCCGGGTGCCTCGACCTCGGCGACGATCGGCACCGCCGTCACGTCCGGCTCCGCCCAGCCGGTGACGCTCTCGGTCTCCGGCGCGCCCGCCGGCGTCACCGCGTCGGTCAGCCCCGGCTCGGTCACCGCGGGCGGCAGCGCGACCCTCTCGATCGCCACGACGTCGGCCGCGGTTCCCGGCGTGTACCCGCTCACCGTGACCGGCTCCGGGACCTCCGGCAGCCACAGCGCCACGTTCACTCTCACGGTCAACGGAACCGCTCCTACCGGCTCGGTCGTCAACGGCGGGTTCGAGACCGGCGCCCTGAGCCCGTGGAGCGCCGCGGGCGACGCGATCGTCGCGTCACCGGCCCACTCCGGCACTCACGCGCTGCAGATCGTGCCCACCTCCTCGGCCACCGGGGAAGCGGCGCAGAACGTCACGCTCGCGCCGAACCACGCCTACACGCTCAAGGCGTGGGTGCAGGGCAGCTACGCCTACCTCGGGGTCCGGGGCGGCGCGAACGCCAGCACCTGGACCTCGAGCAGCGGCTGGACCCAGCTGTCGGTGCCGTTCACGACCGGCGCGTCCGGCGCGGTGACGGTGTACGTCCACGGCTGGTACGGCCAAAGTGCCCTCTACGCCGACGACGTCACCATCGGCTGAACCCTCGGCTGATCCTTTCGGCGGCGGCCCGGTTGGGCAACGCGGAGGTTGGCCGGGCCGCCCTCGACCGAAAGACTTCACGGGAGATCGTTCACCACCCGCGAGGAGATCCGATGCCGCACATCCCGCTCGACCCGCAGCTGCCCGGCATCTCGGCGCTCTTCGCCTACCGGCCGGAGACCGCGGCGCCGCTCGGGCAACTGGGCCAGGTCCTGCTGCGCGGCCCCAGCACCCTGACGATCGGGGAGCGCGAGCTGATCGCCACGCTCGTCTCGCAGGGCAACGAGTGCCGCTTCTGCACCGGCAGCCACGCCGCGGTGGCGGCCCAGACCATCGAGGGCGGCCGGGCCGTCGTCGACGCCGCGTGCGGCGGGATCGACGACGCCCCCGTGTCGGCGAAGCTCAAGGCACTGCTGCGGATCGCGCTCGCCGTGCGGGAGACCGGCCGCGCGGTCACCGAGGAGCTGGTCGCCGCCGCACGCGCGGAGGGCGCGACCGACACCGAGCTGCACGACACGGTCCTGATCGCGGCGGCCTTCTGCATGTTCAACCGGTACGTCGACGGCCTGGCCACGGTCGTGCCGGACGACGAGGCCGTGTTCGACCTGATCGGCAAGCGGCTGGTCGAGAACGGCTACGGCCGCTAAGGCACCAGCACGATCCGCCCCGGGCGGGTCCACGCATCACCCGCGTCGCGCAGGGGGACGCGTTCGTAGTCGACGGTCAGCGCCCCGGTCATCGCGTGCCGCACCACCGTGAGGAGTGCTTCGCGGCGGCGGCCGGGGTCGAGCTCGTTGTTCGTGTAGCCGTGGATGTGCAGTGACTTGCCGCGCAGCACGGCCGAGGACACCGGGCACTCGTCGCCGGCCGCGCTCCCGAGGTTCACCAGCCGCCCGCCCGGGCGCAGGGCGCGCAGTGCCGCCGCGGCCGGGATCCCGGACACCGGGTCGATGACGAGGTCCACCGGGACTTCACCGAGGCGGCGCGCCAGGCTGTCGACGTCGTCGTCCTCGGTCAGCCGCACGACGCTGTCCGCGCCGAGCCGCCGGGCCCGCTCCAGCGCGGCGGCCGAGCGCGCGCACGCGACGACGTGCCCGGCCCCGGCCACGCGGGCCAGCTGCACCGCCGACTGGCCGACCACCCCGCCGGCGCCCAGCACCAGCACGGTCTCACCCGGGGTGAGGTTTCCCTTCCACGTCAAGCACATCCACGCCGCGACCGCCGACAGACCGAGCGCCGCCACGAGCGCGTGATCCGCCCCCGGCGGCAGGACCACCAGGTCATCCGGTGCTACGACGACGTGCTCGGCCATGCTGCCGTCCCCGGGCCGCATACCCGCGGTCGTGGCGAACCAGACCGCGGTCCCGGCCGCCTCGGTCGGCGTCGGGCGCGTCAGCACCCCGACTCCCTGGACGCCCGGCACGTAGGGCGTCTCCGGCGCGCCGAAGTAGGAGGTGCCGGACGCGCAGAGCAGGTCGAGCGGGGTGATCGGCGCGGCCGTGACACTCACCGCGACCTCACCCACCCCCGGCTCGGGCACCGGCCGGTCGGCCACCACCGGGGAACCGCCGGCCGCCCGGATCTCCGCCGCGCGCACCGGGCTCAGACGGGCTGGAGGACGAAGTCGTAGCGCGCCTCGAGCCACGGCTCGGCCGACTCCCCGCCGTCGGGCGTCGGTCCCGGGTCGCGGGACTCGAAGGTGACGACCAGCTCCTGCTTGGTGCCGAACACGACGTCGCTGTCGAGGTACTCGGCGCCTTCCTGGAACAGGTGCGTGATCAGCGGCTCGTAGCCGGCCGCGTTGATCAGGAAGTGCACGTGGGCCGGGCGGAAGTGGCTGATGTCCGTGCCGCGGATGAGCTCGCCGACCGGGCCGTCCATCGGGATCGAGTACCCCTTGGGCGCGATGGTGCGCAGGCAGTAGGTCCCGTCGGCGCGCGTGGCGTACTTCGCGCGCAGCCGGGCTTCGTCGATGTCCGCGATCTGTGATTCGTACGCGCCTTCTTCGTCGGCCTGCCAGACGTCGAGGACCGCGCCGGCGACGGGGGAGCCGTCGAGGCCACGGACGGTGCCGGTGACGTAGAGCGGGGTGCCGGGCAGGCCGTCGGACATGTCACCGCCGAACCGCTTCTCCGGCGAGCCGTCGATGTGGAACGGGCCGAGCACGGTGGCCGGGGTCGCCTTGGCGTCGAAGGCGTGGTTCATCTGCACCACCAGCATGCTCAGGCCGAGCACGTCGGAGGCGAGGATGAACTCCTCCCGCTTCTCGTTGCTGATCTGCCCGGTTTCGGTCAGCCACCGCATGGCGGCCATCCATTCGGTCTCGCTCAGCCGCACTTCGCGGGCGAAGGCGTGCAGGTGCCGGACGAGAGCGGCCATGACCTCCGCCGTCCGCGGGTCGTGCGCGCTCGACCAGCGCTGCGCGGCGAGCTCGGTGATGTTGTCCTCGGTGACGAGCTGCATCGGCGTTCCTCTCAGCGTTGCGGGTCCGGCGGGACCGGCCGGTTGTTCAGGTCGACCGACAGGAAGATGTCGTTCGCGACCGGGTGACGCAGCTCCTCGGCGAGCTGGCCGATCAGCCCGGCGGTCCGGGCCAGCAGCGCGAACCCGCGCAGCAGCTCCAGCGGCAGCCCGAGATCCGCCAGCGCGGCGCCGCAGACACCGGCGCCGTTGAGCGGCAGCGTCTTCCCGAGCACCCGGGGGTGCACACGGCCGATAGCGGCGAACAGCTCCAGGTGCGGGCCGCGCAGGCCTTCCTCTTCGGCGATTTCGAACAGCCGCCGGGTGCGCGGGTCGCCGTCCTTGTGCACGTGGTGTCCGAGCCCGGGGACGAACTTCTTCTCCGCACGGCGGTTTTCGACGGTCTTCAGCGCGAGCGCGTCCCAGCCCGCCTCGTCCGTCGGCTGCTCCGCGTGCGTCAGGACGTCGTGCAGGAACCGGCCGCAGTCCTCGGTGACGCCGAGGAAGCGCGACCCGCCGCCGAGCAGCCCGGCGGCCAGCGCGCCCTGGACCGAGTCGGGCGCGGACAGGTAGGTCAGCCGCGTCACGATCGCGGTGGGCGTGAAGCCGTGGTCGGCCAGCGCCGCGAGCACCGCTTCGAAGACCCGGGTCTCCCCGGAGGACGGACGTCGCTGCGTCGCGAGCCAGAAGGCCAGCTCGCCGAACCCGACCGTGCCCATGACGTCCTCGGCGAGGTCCTGGCCGAGCAGCGTGATCTTGTCCTTGGTGGACGATCCGAGCGCGGTCTCGTAGGCGGGGTCAGTCATGCGGGGTCTCCGTGAGCCAGGCGCGCAGTTCGGCGCCGTGTTCGTCGAGCTCCGGCGGCGGCAGCCGGTAGGCGGCCGGGGTCGCGGAGAACCGGATCGGGTGCCGGGTCGTGGGGACGGCGCGGTCGCCGTCGCCGACCTCGACGATCGGGTCGAGGCCGAAGCGCTCGGCCATCGCGAACCCGCCGTCGATGGTGTTGATCGGTCCACACGGGACGCCGACCTTCGTCAGCGCGTCGAACCACTCCACCGCGCCGCGTTCCTTCAGCCGCTCGACCAGGACCGGCCGCAGCTCTTCGCGGTTCTTCGTGCGGTCGGCGTTGCGGGCGAACCGCGGGTCGTCCGGGACCTCGGGCAGGCCGAGCACCTCGCACAGCCGGCGGAACTGCCCGTCGTTGGCCGCGGCGACGATCAGGTCGTGGTCGGCGGTGGGCAGCGGCTCGTAGGGGAAGACGCTGGGGTGGGCGTTGCCCATCCGGTACGGCACCACCCCGCCCGCCGCGTAGGCCGAGCTGTGGTTGACCAGCCCGGTCAGCGCCGAGGACAGCAGGTTGACCTCGACGTGCTGGCCTTCGCCGGTCGCGTCGCGGTGGCGCAATGCGGCGAGGATGCCGATCACCGCGTGGTTGCCCGCCATCACGTCGAACACCGAGATCCCGGCCCGGTACGGCGGGCCGTCCGGGTCGCCGGTCAGGCTCATCAGGCCCGAGATCGCCTGCACCATCAGGTCGTAGCCGGGCACGTGCGCGCCTTCACCCGAGCCGAAGCCGCTGATGGAGGCGTAGACGCTGCCGGGGTTGGCCGTTTTGACGGAGTCGTAGTCGAGGCCGTACTTGGCCAGGCCGCCGGGCTTGAAGTTCTCGATCACCACGTCCGCGCGGGCCGCCAGCTCGCGGGCGACGGCGGCGTCGGCCTCGTCACGCAGGTCGAGGGCGATCGAGCGCTTCCCGCGGTTCACCCCGAGGTAGTAGGTCGAGACGTCGCCGCGCACCGGCGGCATCCACGTGCGCGTCTCGTCGCCCTGCGGCCCTTCGACCTTGACGACCTCGGCGCCCATGTCCGCGAGCAGCATCGTGGCGTACGGCCCGGCGAGCACCCGGGAGAAGTCCGCGACCAGCAGCCCGGTCAACGGGCCGGCAGCGCTGTGATCCACCCGGCTCCTCACTTCCTGTCCGTCTGACGGACTCTTGTCCGCAGTTTGCTCCGGAGAGCCGCGACGGTCAAGACACCGCGGGCACGGTCACGTGCGGGACGTCGTGCAGCCGCGCGAAGTCGGCGCTGATCTCCCCGGCGGTCTGCAGCAGCAGCGGCAGGTGGTGGTCCAGAAGCCGCTCCACCGACGTCTCGGCGGCGTGGCAGTTGACGTTGACCCCGGCGATCACCCGGCCCGAACCGTCGCGCAGCGGCGCGGCCACCGAGCGGATGCCCAGCGCGAGCTGCTCGTCGGTGAGCGCCCACCCGCGGGCGCGGACCTCGCGCAGCTCGGCGTCGCGCTCGCCCCGGTCCGGCTGCCAGCGCGGGACGAGCCCGGATCGGGTCGGCTGGGCCAGCACCGCCTCCAGCTCGTCCGGTGGCAATGCGGCGAGCTGCACCTTGCCCAGCGACGTCGGCAAAGCCGGGAAGCGGGTGCCGATCTGCACGCTGAGCCCGACGATCTTCGGCACCGCGACCCGGGCGACGTAGACGATGTCGGAGCCGTCGAGCTGAGCGATCGAGCACGACTCGTTCGTCCGCTCGACCAGGCGTTCCAGGTGCGGCCGGGCGATGTCCCACAACCCCATCGAGTGGACGTAGGCGACGCCGAGGTCGAGCACGCGCGGGGTCAGCGCGTAGCCGCGTCCGCCGGCCCGGACGTAGCCGAGCTCCTCCAGCGTCAGCAGGATCCGGCGGGCGGTCGGGCGGGCGAGGCCGGTGGCCGTGGCCACCTCGGCCAGGGTCATCTCCGGCCGGTGCGGCCCGAACGCCGTGATCACCTCGAGCCCGCGCGCCAGCGCTTCGATGAAGTCGGGACCCGTTCCCTCGCGTGGCATGCGCGACCTCCCTCTGCAGTCCTGCCCGCAGCGTAGCGGCGGCGATCGACGGGGATTGACACCGGCGCGGCACTGGGCAAAGGTGACTTCACCGTTCGAGTGTCCGTAGAGCGGACGAGTGTACGCAACCGGAGGCAGTAATGACCGGACCGATCGTCCTGCGCGGCGGCACCGTGCTGACCCTCGACGACGCCCACCGGGTGCTGCCCGGCGAAGACGTCCTGGTCACCGGCGGCGAGATCGCCGCGATCGGGCCCGCGCTGGAGGTCCCGGCGGGCACGACCGAGATCGACGCCACCGGCGGCATCGTCATGCCGGGGATGATCGACACCCACCGGCACATGTGGCAGACGGCGATGCGCGGCTACGGCGCCGACTGGACGCTGACGCAGTACTTCGTCTGGTACTACCTCGAATGGGGCAAGGTGTTCCGCCCCGAGGACATCTACGCGGGCAACCTGCTCGGCGCGTGGGAAGCGCTCGAAGCGGGCGTCACGACCACAGTGGACTGGTCGCACGGCCTGCAGACCACCCAGCACGCCGACGCGGCGGCCGACGCGCTCGAATCCGTGCCCGGCCGGTTCGTGCTGGCCTACGGCAACATCCAGGACGCCCCGGCGACCTGGACGGCCACCCCCGAGTTCCGCGACTTCGTCTCCCGGCGCACGGGCGGCGACCTGGGCTTCCAGCTCGCCTTCGACGTCACCGGCGACCCGGCGTTCCCGGAGAAACCGGCGTTCGAAGTGGCGCGCGAGCTGGGCGTACCGGTGACCACGCACGCCGGCGTCTGGGGCGCGACCGGCGACGACGGCATCAAGCTGATGCACGACCACGGGTTCATGACCCCGGAAACGATCTACGTGCACGGCGCGTCCCTCTCCGCGGACTCCTACCACCGGATCGCCGCGACCGGCGGGTCGGTGTCGGTGTCGACGGAGAGCGAGCAGAGCGCGGGCCAGGGCTACCCGCCCACCTGGGCGCTGCGGACGTTCGGCATCCCGGTGTCGCTGTCGATGGACACGTCGGTCTGGTGGAGCGGCGACCTGTTCTCGGCGATGCGCACGACGCTGGGCGCGGACCGCTCGCGCGAGCACCTGGAGGCGCACGCGAAGGGCGAGACGGTGACGCACGCGGCGCTGCGGGCGGAGCAGGTGGTGGAGTGGGCCACCCGCGGCGGCGCGGCCGCGCTGGGCCGCCCGGACCTCGGCCGCCTGGAGGTGGGCAAGAAGGCGGACGTGGTGCTGCTGAAGAACGACCACTCACCGGTGTCGTTCCCGCTGCTGAACCCGTACGGCCACGTGGCCTTCCAGGCCCAGCGCGGCGACGTCCACACGGTTCTGGTCGGCGGCCGCATCGTCAAACGCGACGGCCGCCTGGTGGACGTGGACCTCCCGGCGGTCCGGCGGCGGGTCGAGGAGACGGTCGACTACCTGCGTGGGCAGCTGGGCGAGGAGGCGTGGGCGAAGGGGATGAACCCGGACATCCCGGAGGCGAAGGTCCTCGACAACCCGTACACGTACACGGACTACCAGAGCGACACCACTCACGGCGGCTGAGGTCACCCACAGGATCCGCGGGCATCACGCTCCGCACCCGGACCGCTGGGCCGTTCCACGGATTGGCGATCGCACCCGTGTGACCACCGGTGACAGCGCCGGCCCTCGCGGCTCACGGTGGAACCGTGGGAAGTGCGGGCCTGGACGACATCGCCGGGCGGCTGCTGATCCAGTGCCGGCCGCGCCAGGCACTCGTCGCCGCGGAGATCGCGCGGACGTGGGACGCCGGCCTCGTGCTCACCGGCGGAGACCTCGAGCGAACCGTCCGGGCCTTGCGCGACCGCGGGTTCACCGGTCCGCTCCTGTGCGACGCCGACCGGTATTCGGGGAGCAAGCGCGTCGGCGCCGGCCGGGGGACGCACCCGGCGTGGCTCGGCCGGCAGGCCGCGCTCGGGTTGCTCCCGCTCACCGATTCCGGGTACGTCGCCCTCTACGACATCCGCGGACTGCGCACGATCCTCCGGGCGGCGGCGCATCGTCGATCTGCGGTGGTGGCGGTACTGCCCCTGGCCGCACGCTGGTTCGCCACGAACGCCGCGTGCGGTGCCCTGATCCGCGAGATCAACGCGCGCGGGGTTCCGGTCGCGATCGCGGTCGAGCACCGCGACGACCCGTTCGGGATCCAGTACCTGGTCCGGCGGTTCCTCCGCCTGCTGGCTGCGGTCACGGTGCCGGTGATCCTCCTGAGGTCCGACATCGCCGCCGTGGGCGCGCTGTGCCACGGAGCGCACGCGGGCGCGGCCGGCACGATCAGCGCACTGCGCCACACCTATCCCCACCAGCGGCGCGGACGGCCGCCTCGTCCCGGGATCTCGGCGTTCGTCACCCCGCTGCTGGCCTACCACCGCCTCGAAACACTCAGCCGGGTCTTCGCGGACACTCCTGACCTGGCGCAGCTGTGGCCGTGCGCCTGCCCGGTGTGCGAGGGGCGGACTCCCGCGGGTCTCGGCTCGGCCGAGGACGTGTCCCGGCACTCGGTGCACGAACTGCTCGCGTTGCACGCCGACCTGCGGCGCGCTCGTACCCGGGCAGCGATGATCAGCGCGTGGCACGAGCACTGCAGCCACGCGCTCGGCGTGCACGACCAGGTCGCCGAGGAGGTGCCGGGGTGGCGGGCGCCGGCCGGGGTGCGCGGCTGGGTCAAGGTCACCGACGACCCGCTTCCCGCCCGCGGTGGCATCCCCGCCCAGGAACCAAGGCGATCGCCGGAGCACGTGGTGGCGCGCGAACCGTGACGCGGTACCGTGCGGCCGTGGTCCAGGTCTTGATCCAGCCCGCCTACGGCACCGCGGACGCCCGCCGGTACGGGGCCGAGTCGCTGGAGAAGACCGTCGCCTACCGGGCCTACGCCGACCTTCTCGATCCGGCCGACCTCGCCCGCCTGGACGCGCTGCACCCCGGCGGGCGGGCGCGGTTCTGGGGCGCCAAGGACAAGTACGACCGCCGGATGGACACCGTGAGCACCGGGGACGTCGTGCTGTTCACCGGCCGCAAGCACGTCCAAGCCGCCGCCGAAGTGGGGCACGGCTTCCGGAACCCCGCCTTCGCGCGCCGGCTGTGGACCCCCGACCCGGGGAAGTGCCTGTTCAGCAACGTCTACAGCCTGCGTCGCTACCAGGCTGTCGGGCTGCCCTACGAAGCGCTCTGGGCGTTGCCCGGCTTCAACGCAGGCGACAACTTCATGGGCCTGCGCTTCCTGGACGACGCGAAGTCGGCCGCGGTCGTGGCGTTGCTCAAGTCGGCTGCCCCGGCTTGAGCCCGGCCGGGCGGGCGAAGGGGTAGCCGGGTAGGCGGACGCGGCGCGCCCGGCGGTCGCTCAGCTCGACGTTCACCCCGGCGCACCACAGCCCGGCCAGTGCCGGGTGGACGTCCGAAGAGGACACCACCGACACCCCGGTCAGTTCCGGGCGCGCCGCGATCGCGGCCGAGAACTCACCGCCGAAGCCGGCGACGACGGCCGCCCGGCCGCCGGTGGCGGCGAGCAGCGCCGACGCGTCCGGGGGCGCGGTGAGGTGTTTGGCCCACAGCCGGGTGTCGAGCGGCCGCCCGGCGGGCAGGATGCCCGCCGGAGTGGCGATCGGCACGACGGGCGGGGCGAAGGTGACCTCGTCCAGCGCGGCGGTGAGAGTACCCCGGTCGAGGGCTTCGGCCAGGCGCGCGCCGTCGGCGAAGGACAGCACCCCGGCGACGACGGCGGCGCTCAGGTGCCCGGTGCCGTCGCCGGTGACGACGTCCGGAACCGCGCCGCGGGTGGTGAACTCCGCGAGCAGCGCGTGCTGCCCGGCGAACGCCGCCGGGCCGAAGGCGAAGACCACCCGGACCGGACGCGTCCGGTCGACGACCCCGGCCTGCCCGGTGCCGGCGCGCAGCCCGGTCACGGCTTCGGCGACATCCCCGGCGACGACGGCGAAGCGGTGAGGGAACCGTTCGCGGCCGCGGTCCAAGGTGGCCGCGACGCCTGCGAGGTCGAGGTCGTCGGCGGCGGTGAGGTGCTCGGCCAGCCGCCGCCGCGCTTCGGCGAGTGCGCCGGGGGTCGCCGCGGACACGGCGAGCACTTGCCGCCCGCCGGGCACGGGACCCGCCGGCGGCGCGGCGATGCCCGTCGACGCGGCCGCAGCGACTGCGGGCTCCGCACTCACGGGCTCGCCGGTCGGTACCGCAGCGGGCGTGGTCTCCGGCGCCGAGGTCGCGGAGGCACGCGCGGGCTCCGCCGCGCCGGTGGAGGCGAGACCGACCGGCGCGACGTTCGCCAGCAACGCCACCTGGGCCCGCACCGTCGTGTGCCGCAGCAGGTCGCCGATCGTCGGGGCCGTCGCGAACCGGGCCCGGAGGTTCGCCTGCAGCTTCACCAGGATCAGCGAATGCCCGCCGACGTCGAAGAAGTTGTCGTCCATCGCGAACGTGTCGTGCTCGAGCAGCTCCGCCCACGCCGCCCGCACCAGGTCCACAGTGGAGTCCGCCGGCGCGACGACCGCGGGCACCACCGGCGCGACGGCGGGAACCGCCTCGTCGACCTCGGGCAGCCGCCGCCGGTCGATCTTCCCGTTCGGCGTCAGCGGCATCCGGTCCAAGGGCACCAGGTACCGGGGCACCGCGAACGCCGGCAGCACCTCCCGCGCGTGCCTCCGCAGCTCCTCCACCGTGCCGCCCGGGCCGAACACCACGTACGCCGCGATCTCCTTCTCCCCACGGCTGTTCAGGCACACCCGGACGAACGCCGCCTCCACCGACGCGTGCGCCGCGAGCGCCGACTCGACCTCGCCGAGCTCGACGCGCTGGCTGCGGATCTTCACCTGGTTGTCGTTGCGGCCGATGAACTCCAGCCGCCCGTCCGGCAGCCACCGCACCCGGTCGCCCGTGCGGTACAGGCGAGCGCCCGGCACGCCGGAGTACGGGTCCGGGATGAAGCGCCGCGCCGTCTCGCGGGGGTTGCCCAGGTAGCCGCGGGTGACGCCGGTGCCGCCCAGCAGCAACTCGCCCGGCACCCCGCGGGGCGCCTGGCGCATCGTGGCGTGGTCGAACACGACGTAGCCGTCGGTCTCCGGGACGACCGAGCCGATCGGCAGCGTGCGCGTGTGCTCCTCGATCGCCGTGACCGGCGTCCACGTCGAGGTGAACGAGTTCTCCGTGGGCCCGTAGCTGTGCAGCAGGGTGCCGGGCGCGCACCAGCGCAGCGCCTTCTCCATGTGCGGCACCGAGATGATCTCGCCCCCGAAGTACACCCGGCGCAGGCCGGGGAACAGGTCGGGCACGTCCTCGATCAGCCGGTTCAGCAGCGGCGTCGACACGATCAGCGTGGTGATCCCGCGCTCGCGGAACGCCGTCCGCAGCTCCGGCGGGCTCAGCGTCAGCTCCTTGTCGAAGATCACCAGCTCGGCGCCGTGGGTGAGCGCGCCCCAGACCTCGTAGGTCGCGCCGTCGAAGTTCAGCGGGGAGAGCTGGGAGACGACGTCGGTGTGGTGCAGCGGCACGAAGTCGGGCCGGTCCAGCAGCCGGACGAACCCCGAGTGGGGCCACACGACACCCTTGGGCCGGCCCGTCGAGCCGGACGTGTAGAGCACGTTGAACACCGACGCCGGGTCGATCTCCACCGCCGGCGGGGTGGCCGGGTGGCGGGCGGCCTCGGCGAGCGCTTCGTCGACGAGGTAGATCGGGCACTTCGGCAGCCGCACCCGCTCGACGAACCCGGGCGCGCCGATCACCAGCCGCGGGCGGGCGTCGTCGATCACCATCTGCAACTGCGCGTCGGGGTAGGCCGGGTCCAGCGGCACGTAGGCCGCGCCCGCCATCAGCGTGCCCAGCCAGAACACCACCGACGTCGGCCCCGGTGGCAGCAGCAGCGCCACGAGCGACTCGGCGCCGGCCCCTTCGGCGCGCAGCCAGTTCGCGACCGACGCCGCGCGCCCGACGAGCTCGGCGTAGGTGAGCACTTCGTCGTGGTAGCGCACGGCCACCGCGTCCGGTCGCAGCTGCGCGTGCCGGCGCACCAGATCGGGCAGCAGAACGCGGTTGACCGGCTCGCGTTCGGTCTCCGGGCGGCCCGGGACGAAGGGATCGCACGCGGCGACGAGCGCGCCGCAGCTCGCGGCCGGGTCGGCGACGGCGTCGGTGAGGAGCTTGACCAGCTGGGCGAGCAGCAGTTCGGCGGTGCTGCCGCGGTACACGAGCGTGTCGTGGTCGACGCGCAGCCGCAGGTGCGCCTCGCCCTCCAGCGCCGCCAGCGACAGGTCGTACTTCCCGGCGGCGGTCTCGTGTTCGACGACCCGGACGGTCGTGTCCCCGGCGGTCCAGGTCTGCTCCTGCTCCGGGAAGTACATGAAGACGCTGTTGTCGATGAGGGCCGCGCCGCCGTCACGCCGGATCTCGCGCAGCCGCGCCGAGGGCACGGCCGAGTGCTCGAGCGAGTCGAGCACCTGGTCGCGGACGCGGTCGACGAGCGTGGTGAAGGATTCGGCGAAGCCGAGGCTGCTGCGCACCGGGAGCACCCGGGCCAGCAGGTCGACGCGGTCCTCGTTCTCGCCGGTGCGCGAGGCGAACAGCATGCCCGTGGTGCCGTCGCCGGTGGCGCTCCACGCGTGCAGCAGGGTCAGCCACGCGCTCAGCACGACCGCCGCGGGTGACGCGAGCCGCTCGCGGGCCACCGCGCGGACACGGTCGAGGACCTCGCCGGACAGCACGTGCTCGTGGAAACCGGCCACCCCGGGCACCGAGCCGGGCCGGTTCAGGTCCGCGATCGGGGCCAGCGACGGCGGCTGGTCGGCGAGCAGGCCCGCCCAGTACGACGTGAGCTCACCCGGCGATACGTCCACAGTGGACGGCTCGGCGGGCAGCGGCGCGTCCCACGGCGCATTCCCGGCCGTCCGCGAGGTGTAGGCGTGCGCGAGGTCGCGCAGCAGGATGCCCTGCGACCAGCCGTCGGACACGATGTGGTGCACCGCCAGCACGAACAACGCACCGCCGTCGGCGGTCAGCAGCGCGCCCCGCACGAGCGGCTCGGAGGTAAGGTCGAACGGCTGCGACGCGACCGCGGCGGCCCACTCCAAGGCCGCGGCACGGTCGTAGCGGCCCGGCCGCCGGTGTTCGGCGAACGGCACCGGCGGCCGCTCGTGCACCACCTGCACGAGCTCGCCGCCCTCGGCGTGGAAGGCACTGCGCAGGTTGGGGTGCCGCTCGACGACGTCGCCGAGCGCGGCCCGCAGCGCCCCGACGTCGACGCCGGGGGTGAACTCCAGGTCGAGCGGGATGGTGAACCGGGCGGACTCCGGCTCCCGCTGCATGGCCAGCCACACCTCGGTCTGTTCCGCCGTCGCCGGCCTGCGCGCCTCGATCACCGGTGCTCCCCCCCCGAGAATCAGTTGCCGGCCTGGCGTCGCACGACGAAGTCGGCGATCGTGCTGATGGACCGGAAGTTCACCGGCGTGAAGTCGGTGTCGGAGATGGCCACGCCGAACTGCTGCTCGCAGCGGGCGCGCAGTTCGATGAACCCGAGCGAGTCGAGCCCGAGGGTTTCCTGCAGGCTGTCCTCGGCGTGGATGCCGTCGGCCGGGACGTCGACGTACAGGTCGGCGACCAGGATCTCGCGCAGCGTGTTCTCCAGGCTGGTCTTCGGCGACATGGGCGCTTGCCTCACTCTCGGGTTCCCGCGGGCAGGGGCGTGCCCGCGTGCTGCCCGGCCCGGTGCACGAGCCGGTCGGTGGCCGGGGTCGGGATGCCGCGGCGGGCCCCGGCGGCGCGGATCGGGCCGGCGATCGCGGCGAGCTCACCGGGCACGCCGCGTTCGGCGTCCCGCTGCAGCGACGTGCGGGTCCGGCCGGGCGCGCGGGTGAGCGCGCGCAGCACGCGGCCGCGGTCCAGGCGGGCGCCTTCGGCCCGGCCCACCGCGCAGGCCTCGTCCGCGCAGGCGAGCATCAGCCGGCTCAGCTCGTCGTCGGCGCGGACCCGCTCGAGCGGCCCGGCGGCGCACGTAGTGGCGAGGGCCAGCGGGGCGAGCAGCGCGAGCTTGCGCCACAGGACGTCGGCCGCGGTTCCGCCGTCGGTGCAGCCGATCCCGGCCGCGGTCAGGGCCGCCGAGACGACCGCGGGCGGCCCGGCCAGGTCGATCTCGGTGAACAGGGACTCCTGCCGGACCTCGCCGGCCGCGGTCCGGGCGGCCTCGATCCGGATCGCGGCCGCGACCACCCGGTCGCCGAAGCGCGCCCGCAGCGGCGGCAGGTGCCCGAGCCCGTTGAGCAGCGGGACGACGACGCCGGGTTCGGCCGTCACGCTCGTCAGGGCGCCGGCGAGGTCGGGGTGCTTGACGCAGATCCACAGCACGTCGACCGGCTCGGCCAGGGTGGCGGCGGCCGGGACCGCGGCGGTGAAGCTCTCGCGGATCCCGTGGTGCACCGTCACGGTGCCGGGGTAGCGGGGGAGGGCGGCGGCCCGCAGCAGGAGCGTCACGGTCTCTCCGCCGCGCGCGAGAGCGGCGGCGAGGGCGAGCCCGACCCCGCCGCCGCCGAGGACCGCGTGCCGGCTCATGCGGACCGGCGGACCGAGCGCGGGGCGATGTCGCGCCACGTGTCGGCGACGTGGTCGAGGCAGGCTTCCTCGGTGCCGGTGAACCCGGTCGGGTGCCAGCCCGGCGGCACCGCGATCCCGGCCGGCCAGACCGAGTACTGCTCTTCGTCGTTCACCACGGCGACATGCGTCGCACCGTCGTCTTCCGGCACTTCCGCCCCCACTCCGCACCGCCTGCCGCAGCTGTCGAAATCGACGGTAGCGAGTCCCGGACACCCGCCCTTCTCCATTTCTGCGCATTCGCGGAAGGCGATCCGGCGTGTCGGAAAACCTATTCCAAAATGCTGTGATCTGAGCCACAAAGCATTTTGGTTGCCGTGCGCGGTGGCGGGCTGCCACTTTGTGAACCAGGGGCAATCGCCGTCGAGATTCGCGTGGGGGGTCCTTCGTGGCAGGGTCGGAAGGCGGAGACGGCGACCGTGAGGTGCGGACGCTCAATCCGGCGCAATCGAATCCGCGGCTTCGGTACGAATTCGACCGCGGCAGCGGCTACGAGACCGAGATCAGGCTGACCGCCGCCCTCTCGGCGCTCATCCCCGAGGACGAACTGCTGCACTCCGATCACCGGTTCTTCCAGATCGTGCACCTGCTGACCGAGTACTGCTGGGTCGCCGTGCACCACAGCCTGTGCGACCTGACCGCCGCCCTCGGCCGCGGCGACGCGATCGCCGCCGGACGGCTGCTCGTGCGGTGCGCCGACACCGCGTCGCTCACCGTCGGATGCCTGCGCGTCATGGCGAACTCCCTCACCCAGGTCTCGTTCCTGCGCATGCGGGACGACCTCGCCGGCGCGGCCTCCGGGCTCGCCTCGCCCGGCTCGCGCAACGTCCGCCGTGCCGCGCACGCCGTGTGGGCCGCCTTCGAGGCCGCCACCGCCGACGCCGGCGTGACCCAGGCCGACCTGGTCGAGGCGACGCACCCGGACTCCGGCGCCGCCGGGCGCGTCGCGCAGCTCGCCGACGTCATGATCGGCCTGCAGCGCTTCGACACCCAGGTCCTCGAATGGAAGCAGGTCCACCTCAACCTCGTCTGGCAGATGCTCGGGGGCCAGCCCCGCGCCGCCGACGAACAGGAGGAGGACGCCGGCCGCCCCCGGAGCATGCGCGGCAAGTCCATCTCCGACCTGGAGCGGCTCGCCGTGCGCCCGCTGTTCCCCAAGCTGTGGTTGCAGAACACCGCGGTCTACCGCGCGATGAGCGCGGCGATCCCCGACGAAGAGGCGGCATGACGCAGGAAACGGACCACCCCACCACGATCGCCGGACCGCCGCTCACGGTCCTGCCGACGCCGCGGACCACGCTGCGCGAAGTCCCGTTCGGCGAGGTCCGCGCGATCCTCGCCGGCGAACCCGCCGCGGACCGGTGGGCGTGGGCGCCCGGCTACCCCTTCGACGGCACCGTCGGCGGCGCGAAGCTGGTGCTGCGGATGGTCACCGCGGACGCCTACCGGCCGGGATTCGGCCTCTACCAGATCGTCGACCGCGTATCCGGGCTCGCGGTCGGTGACGTCGGCTTCCACTCCGCGCCCGACGCCGAGGGCACCGCCGAGATCGGCTACGGCCTGATCGAGCCGTTCCGGGGGCGCGGCCTGGCGACCGAGGCCGTCGAAGCGCTGCTCGGCTGGACGTTCCGCCAGCCCGGCGTCACCACGGTGCGCGCCGAGACCGACGAGGACCACCTGCCGTCGCGGCGCGTGCTGGAGAAGACCGGGTTCACGCTGCTCGGCACGGACGGCGAGACGCGCGAGTACGCGAGACGACGGGAGCCGACGTTACCGATGCGACCAAAAGCAGGCCGGCCGTCGAGCGGTACGTGCCATTGCCACGAAAGCCATCCGGCCGTGACTGTGGTCGGATCAGTAACGAACGGCACAGTATGATCAAGGTGGCGGTGTTCGAATCGGCCGACGCGTCCGCGCTGCCGGACCTGCTCGACGCGGCGGCCGACTGGTGCGAGCTGGTCGTGGTCAACGCGGGTCCGCAGCCGTGGACCACCGACGAGCGCGAAGGCCTCGCCGAACTGGCCGAGGTCGTCGACGCGGCCGGGGCGGACCCGGACACCGTCGCCGCGCGGCTGGCCGGCCTCGGCGTCGACGGTGTGGTGACCGTCGAGGACGAGTGGATCCCGCTCGTCGCCGCGGTCGCCGCCCGGCTGGGCCTGCCCTACCACGACGAAGAGACTGCCGAAGCGGTGACGCGCAAGGACGTCCAGCGCGCGCGGCTCGCCGGCACCGGGCTCGCCGTGCGCGCCGCGCCCTTCACCGACGAAGCCGGGCTCGTCGCCGCGATCGCCGCAGTCGGCTTCCCCGCGGTGCTGAAACCGGTGCGCGGCAACGGAAGTTTCAACATCTTCCCCGTCGACGACGAACCCGCGCTGCGGGCCGCGCTGGCCGGAGCGAGGACCTCCGCGGGGCCCGGGACGGGGGCCGCGCCGACGTGGCTGCTGGAGGAGCGGCTGATCGGCGTCCCCCACGACGAGCAGGACTGGCTCGGCGACCACTTCTCGGTCGAGATGGCTTCCCTGGGCGAAGGCGAGCACTGGCCGTTCTGGCTCTCGGACCGGTTCCCGCTGCTCCCGCCGCTGCGCGACAGCGGGATGACCGGGCCCTCGCTGCTGTCGTGGGAGACGCAGCAGCTCGCGATCGAGCGCGCCGGGCGGATCCTGACCACGCTGGGCGTCACCAGCGGCCTCACGCACATGGAGTTCAAGCTGACCGCCACCGGCCCACGGCTGATCGAGGTCAACGGCAGGCTCGGCGGGTTCCTGTCCTCGATCGTGCCGCGCGTGAGCGACCTGAACCCGGTGCGCCTCGCGCTGGAGGTGGCCGCCGGCAAGGCCGCGCGCCGCCCGGTGGTCACCTCCGGCTACGCGGCCTGCATCTTCACCCAGTTCCCGCCCGCCGCCCGCCGGCTCACCGCGCTCGCCGATCCGGCCGAGCTGCTGCGGGTGCCCGGGGTGTGGCGGGTCGATCCCCGCGCGGCGGTCGGCGACGCGCTCGACTACCGCGCCGGCCTGCACGGGCGGCTGCAGAACGTGTGGATCGAGGGCAGCACCCCGGCCGCGTTCCGCGACACCTGGGTCGCCGCGTCCGCGGCCATCGCCGCCGGCAACCGGTTCGAGTGAGGGAGCGACGATGACGGACGGCGTTCCCGTGCTGTGCTTCCCGCCCGCGGGGGCGGGCCCGAGCTTCTTCCAGGCCTGGCCGGAGGCGGCACCCGCGCTGCGGTTCGCCGCCGTCGACCTGCCCGGCAAGGAACGGCGCTTCGCCGAACCGCCGGCGACCACCATGGCCGGACTGCTCGACGCGATCACCGACGACGTCCTGCGCGAAGCCGCCGCCGGGCGGGTCGGCGTGTTCGGCCACTCCTTCGGCGCACGGGTCGCCTACGAGGTGGCCCGGCTGGTCGCCCGCGAGCGGCCGGACACGGACCTGACGGTGTTCGTCAGCGGCGCGGCCCGGCCCGGCGTCCGGCGGTCGGCGCCGATCGCCGGGCTCCCCGACGACGAGTTCGTCGTCGCCGTCGCCGAGCTGGCCGGTTACCGCCACCCCGCCCTGGCCGACCCGGACCTGCGGGAGCTGCTCCTGCCGGCGCTGCGCGCGGACATCGCGGTCGACGAGACCTACGAGCCCGGGTACGCCGAGGCGGCCGCGTTCCCGATCGTGTCGGTCCGCGGCGCCGACGACGAACTGGTGTCCGCGGCGGCCGCCGCCCGCTGGGCCGAGGTGACGTCGGCGGGGTGGCGGGCCGAGGAACTCCCCGGCGGCCACATGTACCTGGTCGAGCAGTGGCAGCCGCTGGTCGCGCTGATGGAGCGCGCGCTGGCGGGCGAAGGCGCGCGGCCGTGAGCCGCTGAGACGGGTGGGAGGAGAAGCCGTGCCGAACGTTCTGCGCCCGGTGCCCGCCGGGCTCGGCGACGGGACCGTGCGCGCCCGCGCCGTCGTCCTGGGCGCCGCTCTGCGGTTCGAGCCCGTTCCGCGCCCCGCCGCGGAGGCCGCGCGATGGCGGGAGCGCGAACTGGCCCGCGGGACCGCCGGGCTCGTCGTGCTGGCGTATGCCGACGGCGTCCGCGAGCTGGTCGCGACCGGGCCGGGTGCCGAGGGCCTGGCCCGCGCGGTGCTGGAAAGCCCGCCGGCCGGAGATCTGCCGGCACACCTGGCCGGACCTTCGGAGCAGTCCACTGTGGACCTCGGTCCGGCCGGCCCCGCCGACGTGCTCGCCGCGCTCGGCCTGGTGTTCAGCCGGTACACGCGCAGCGCGTCGCAGGTCTTCGGTGCCACGCTCGTCACGGTCGACGAGGACCAGCCGGTCGGGGTGTTCCGCAAGCAGGTCGCGACCGGCGCCGTACCCGAGGTCCTCACCGTGGGCCACGCGCTGACCGTGCGGGTCGTCGACGGCCGCGCGACCGCCCGCTTCGCGGCGGACGCCGTCGCCGGGTGGGCCGCGGCTCAGCTCGGCCGGCAGCTCGCCGCGGTGCTCGCGGAGCTGCGGACCGGCGATCCCGACCGGCCGCTGGCCGACATCGCCCTCGACGCGGGGCCCGAACCGCGACCGGCGACGGCCGGCCGTCCCTGCACCATCACCGAAGTCTTCGCCGAGCAGGCCGCCCGGCGCGGTCCGGCTCCGGCGGTGTCCGGCGACGACCGCTCCTTCACCTACGCCGAACTCGCCGCGCGAGCCGAACGCTTCGCCGCCGGCCTGCGGTCCCGGGGGATCCGGCCCGGCGACCGGGTCGGGATCGTGCACGAACGCGGCGCCGAACTCGTCGCGCTGCTGCTCGGCGTCCTGCGGGCCGGGGCGGTGTACGTCCCCCTCGACCCTGCCTACCCCCGCCGGCGGCTGACCTACATCACCGAAGACGCGGGGCTCGCGCTGGTGGTCACCGACGAGATCGCGGCCGGGCTGCCGGCCGACGGCGAGGTACCGGCCGGGCTCGCCGGCCCCGACGACCCCGCCTACGTCATCTACACCTCCGGCTCGACCGGGCGCCCCAAGGGCGTCGTCGTACCGCACCGCAACGTCGTCGACCTCGTTTCCGGCACCGCGGAAGACTTCGGGTTCGGGGACACCGACGTCTGGACGTGGTTCCACTCGGTCGCCTTCGACTTCTCGGTCTGGGAGATCTGGGGACCCCTGCTCACCGGCGGCCGGGTCGTCGTCGTGCCGGAGTGGACGCGCCGCTCCCCGGACGAGTTCGCCGCCCTGCTGCGCGACGAGGGCGTCACCGTCCTCAACCAGACACCGTCGAGCTTCACGCAGGTGATCGAGACGCAGCGGCGGCGGTTCGACGACCTCCCGCTTCGGCTGGTCGTCTTCGGCGGGGAGCCACTGGACACCTTCGCGCTGCTGCCGTGGTTCGACCGCTATCCGGAGACGCGGTGCCGGCTGGTGAACATGTTCGGCATCACCGAGACCACCGTGCACGTGACCTCCCAGACAGTGACCCGCGCGGACGCGCTGGCCGGGTCCCGGTCGGTGGGCCAGGCGATCCCCGGCTGGGAGGTCCACGTCGTCGACACCCGCGGCCGCCGGCTGCCGCCGGGCGTGCCCGGGGAGATCGCCGTCGGCGGCGCCGGGCTCGCGCACGGCTACCTCGGCCGCCCCGACCTCACCGCGCAGCGGTTCGTCACCGACCGCGTGACCGGACGCCGGCGCTACCTCAGCGGCGACCTCGGCCGGCTGCTGCCCGACGGCTGCCTCGAGCACCTCGGCCGGCTCGACAGCCAGGTCAAGCTGCGCGGCTACCGCATCGAGCTCGACGAGATCCGCAAGGCCCTGCTGGCCGGCCCCGGCGTCGTCGCGGCCGCGGTCGTGCTCGCCGCGCCAGGCACCGCCGAAGCCCGCCTCGACGCCTACGTCGTCACCGGCGGCCCGGACGACGAACCCGACCTGGCCGCTCTGCGCGCCCGCGCGGCCGCCGTGCTGCCCGGGTACATGGTCCCCTCGACGTTCACCGCCGTGCCCGCGCTTCCCTTGACGGTCAACGGAAAGCTCGACGAGGCCGCCCTGCCCGAGCCGGTGCTCGGCGGCGCCCCGGTCGCGGAAGCCACCGGGGACGCCGGTGTCGTGCTCGCCGCGTGGCGCTCGGTGCTGGGGCCCGCGATCGGGCCGGACGACCACTTCTTCGACAGCGGCGGCAACTCGCTGCTGGCCGCCAAGACCCTCGCCGCGCTGCGCGACGCCGGCCTCACGGTCGGGATCCGCGACCTCTACGGCCATCCCACCCCGCGCCTGCTCGCCGCCCACCTCGCCGGACCACCCGCACAGAAGGAAGCCCAGCCGTGACCACACCGCACCCGCAGCCCGACCTCGCCGCCCTGGTCCGCCGGACCTGGGCCCGCGTGCTGGGCCACGACCGGTTCACCGACGACGACTACTACTTCTCCGTCGGCGGCAACTCCCTCGGCGCGACCCGGATCATGGCGGCGCTCGGCCGGGAACTCGGCACCCGGCTGCCCGTCCGGATGCTGTTCGACCACCAGACGGTCACCGCGCTGGCCGCCGCGGTCACCGCCCGGCTCGAGGCGAACGCGGCGTGAAAGGCCTGCGCCGGATCGCCGCCCTGCCCCCGGCCGCCCGGCTGCTGATCTTCACCAACGGGATCAGCGCCCTCGGCGCGGGCATGGTGATGCCGTTCCTCTGGATCTACCTCACCGAGGTGCGGCACCTGCCCACCTGGGTGCCCGCGGCGACCCTGGCGGTGCAGGCGTTCGCCGCGGTGTTCGGCGGCCTGGTCTACGGTGCGCTGCTGGACCGGCTGCCCTACAACGTCGTCGTGCCGCTGGCCAACGTCAACGCCGGCGTCGGCACGCTGCTGTTCGCCTTCGCCGGGCAGGCCTGGATCGCGGTCGCCGCCGCGATCGTGTTCGGCTTCGGCATCAGCGGGGTCGGCACCGCCGTGCGCGCGGCCTACGGCGCGACCACCGGTCCCGCGCAACGCGAAACCGCGTACTCGGCGGACTACGGCGTCCTCAACGTCGCGATGGGGATCGGCGTCATCCTCGGCGGGGTGTTCGCCGCGCTGGCCTTCCTCAGCCCGGTCGGCCGGTACTTCCTGATGTACTCGATCGACGCGGCGACGTTCTTCGTGATGGCCGTGGCGACCGTGCGGGCCCTGCCGAACCGGGTGCACCACACCGAAAGCGGCGCCGGCGCCGCCCGCGGCACCTACCGGGCCGTGCTGCGCTCGCCGAGCCTGCTCGCCCTGCTGGCCGTGCTGCTGCTGTCCGCGCTGGTGTCCTTCGGCCAGTTCCGCGCCGGGCTGCCGGGCTACCTGACCCAGACCGGTGCCATCACCGCGAGCGGGCTGTCGTTCGCCTTCGCCGTCAACATCATCCTCTGCGCGGTGGTGCAGTTCGTGGTGATGCCGCACCTGGAGCGGTTCTCGCGGACGCTGCTGGTGGGGGCCAGCGGCGTGATGTTCGCGGCGTGCTGGGTGTTCGTGCTGCTGGCCGGCGGCCACACCGGCATGACGGCGCTGGCGCTCGCGACGGTCGCGGTGATCCTCCTGTCGATCGGGGAGTCCCTGGTCGTCCCGCTGCTGACGACGTTGCTGAACAACGCCGTCGGCGAGGACCTGCGCGGCCGGGCCAACGCGCTGTTCTCGATCACGCTCTCGACCAGCGCCGTCATCGGGCCGGCGCTGGCCGGGGCACTGCTGCCGTTCGGGTCCGGCGCCGCGTTCGTCGGCGTGATGATCACCTTGAGCGTCGTCGCGACGCTGCTGGTGCTGGGCCTGCGCCGGTCGCTGCCCGCCGCCGGGGCCGAGCCGGCGACCGTCGACGAAGTGGAGGCCGTGGCATGAGCGAAGGATCCGACGCGATCGCGATCGTCGGCATGGGCTGCCGGTACGCCGGGGCCGCGAGCGCCGCGCAGTTCTGGGACAACCTGCGGGCCGGGCGCGACCGCTTCACCCGCGGCGGCCCGGTGCCACCCGGCGACGGCCCGCGCGACATCCCGGCGTGGGGCTTCATCCCCGACCGCAACCACTACGACGCCGGGCTGGTCGGCTACACGAGCGAGACGGCCGAACGCGACCCGCAGCACGGGATGCTCTACGAGGCGCTGTGGGCCGCGGCCGAGGACGCCGGCGTGCGGCTGTCGGACATCGGCCGCTCGACCGCGGTCTACGCCGGGGTGGCCCGCACCAAGCACGTCGAACGCGGCACCTTCGAGTCCACTGTGGACCGGGACGCCACGTTCGCCGGCCCGCACTTCTCCTACTTCCACGACCTGCGCGCCGAAAGCATCATGGTCGACGCCTCGTGCGCGACCGGCCTGGTCGTGGTGCACCTGGCCTGCCAGAGCCTGCGGCTGGGCGCGTGCGACTACGCCCTCGCGGGCGGGGTCGCGGTGATGGACACCGACGGCACCTACGAGTACACGCCCAACGGCATCTACTCCAGCGAAGGCGTCTGCCGCCCGTTCGACCGCGCGTCCACCGGCACCGTCCCCGGCGATGGCGTCGGCGCTGTCCTGCTGCGCCGGCTCGACGACGCCCTCGCCGACGGCGACCCGATCCACGCGGTGATCCGCTCGACCGCGGTCGACAACGACGGACGGCAGAAGGCGGGGTTCACCATCCCCGGCGTCGAAGGCAAGATCCGCGTCGTCGCCAAGGCGCTGGCCGGTGCCGGGCTGACCGGCGCGGACCTCGGGTACGTCGAGGCGCACGGCGTCGGGATCCCGATGAACGACCAGATCGAAGCCACCGCGCTGACCGAGGCCCTCGGCGCCGAAGGCCAGCCGCTCGCCGTCGGCTCGGTCAAGGCGAGCATCGGGCACAGCGACACCGCGGCCGGGCTGGCCGCGCTGATCAAGACGGCGTTCGCGGTGGAGCACGGCTTCCTGCCCGCCACCCCCAACACCGGCGACCCGATCGAGGAGCTGACCGCCGGCGGCGACCGGTTCTCGATCGTGCCCGAAGGGCGCGCGTGGACGCCCGGCGGGCCGCGCCGGGCCGGGGTGATGTCGGCCGGGATCGGGGGCACCAACGCGTTCGCGATCGTCGAGCAGGTCCCGTGCTGAGCGCAGGCCCGGAGGTGCTCTGCGTGACCGGAACCGCCTGGCGCACGTCGCTGGGGGCCGGCCGCGAAGAGGTCTGGCAGGCCCTGCTCGCCGGGCGGACCGGGCTGCGCGTGGTGCCCGGGACGAACAAGTTCCGCAGCTTCGTCGCGGGCCCGCTGCCGGACGCGCCCGCCGAAGGGAGCCCGCGGGAGCAGCACGTCGAACTGGCCACGGTCACGGCCGAAGCCGCACTGCGCGACGCCGGGCTGCGGGCCGGGGACACCGATCCGGTGCTGGTGCTCGGCACCAGCCTGGGGCCGCACATCGACGACGCGGACCCGGGATCACTGCACGACTGGGCCGCCGAAACGGGCAAGCGCCTGGGACTGACGCGCCCGCCGGTGTCGCTGTCGACCGCGTGCTCCTCGGGCGCCGACGCGATCGCCGTGGCGGCGGAGCTGCTGGAAGCCGGGTACGCGGACGTCGCCGTCGCCGGGGGCGTGGACCTGCTGACCGACGGCAAGCGCCTCGGGCACGCCCAGTTGGGCACGCTGTCCCCGACGACGCACCGCGCGTTCGACACCGACCGCGCCGGGATGCTGCCCGGCGACGGCGCCGGGTACGTCGTCCTCGAACGGGCGGACTCGGCCCGGCGCCGCGGCGCCCGCGTGCACGGGTACCTGCGCGGCTGGGGCTCCACCAACGACGCGGCCGGCATGACCGCCCCGAAACCCGACGGCGAGGCCGCCGCGCGGGCCGTCCGCCGATGCGTCGACGTCGCCGGGCTGAGCTTGGCCGACATCGCGGTCGTGAACGCCCACGGCACCGCGACCGTCCTCAACGACCAAGCCGAAGCCACCTGCCTGTCGGGATTGTTCGGCCTGGCACCGCGGCCGCCGGTGGTGTTCGCGACGAAAGGCGCCCTCGGGCACTCGCTCGGCGCGACCGGCGTCATCGAAGCCATCACCCTGCAGCTGGCGTTGCGCGACCGGACGGTACCGCCGGTGCTGGGCCTGGTCCGGCCGATGCCCGAGCTGCGCCTGCCCGTCGCGCGGGACGCGCCGCGCCGGTTCACCGGCGGGTTCGGCATCAGCCTGACCCTCGGTTTCGGCGGGTTCAACACCTGCCTGCTGCTCGAACGGGGGGACAATGCCTGAGCCGGTCACCGCGACCCGCGCGCCGGACGCGCCCCGGCCGCCCGGCGCCCCGGTCCGCTACGCCGACGCGTCCGCCTGGCTGGTGTGCGACCTCGTCGGCCGGGTCCTGCGCGACTGGGCGGGCCCGCGCGAGCAGGTCGGCGTCCTCGGGGTCAGCGAGTACGCCACCGGCGACACCCTGCGCCAGGTCGCCGTCGACGTCGCGAAGAGGGCGATCTCACCGCTGCGGTTCGTCGCCGCCAGTCCCGGCACACTCGTCGGGCTGAGCTGCCTGCGCTACGGCTTGCACGGACCGAGCCTGCTGCTGACGATGCCCCCGGCCGACGGGGTCCCCGTCGCGCGCGTGCTCGCCGGCCGCTGGCTGACCGGCGCGGCCCCGGCGGTGCTGCTGGTGACCCACCGGGTCGACGACTCGGGCACCCACCGCGGAACCTGCGAACTCCTGGAGGCGGCGTGAACGACACCGCGGTGACCGCGGGCGAGGTCGAGGACCTGCTCGCCCGCACGACCTGGCCCGGCGCGACCGGCCGGTGCCCGGGCGTGGCCGAACTGGCCGCCCGGTTCGCCGCGTCGAGCCTGGCACCCGGCTCCGTCGTGCTGGTCGCGCTGCCCAACGGCACAAGGCTGATCCGGGTCTTCTTCGCCTTGGTCCTCGCCGGCCTGGTGCCGACGCTGCTCGCCGCGTCGACCCCGGCGACCCGCCTGCGCGCCACCGCCCGGCGGCTCGGCGCCGCGGCCCTCGTCCGCCCGGCCGGCACCGGCACCGGCGAGGCCGACCAGGTGACCGTCACCCCGCTGGCCGAGGGACCGCACCGGACGCACCGGCCCGGGCAGGCGATCCTGCTCACCTCCGGCACGTCCGGGATGGCCACCGGCTGCCTGCACGACGTCACCGCGCTGCGGCGCAACGCCACCCGCCACGCCCGCGGCATCGGCCTGAGCGCCGGCGACCGGATGCTGATCACGCTGCCGATGCACTACTCCTACGCCCTGGTCGCGCAGGTGCTGGCCGCCCTGGTCACCGGCGCGTCGCCGGTCGTCACCGGCCCGCCGTTCACGCCCGCCGGCTACCGCGACGTCGTCACCGCGCACGACGTCACCGTGTCCGCGCTGACCCCGCTGCTCGTCGCCGGCCTGCTGGCCGACGGCGGCCGGCTGCCGCCCGGCCTGCGGGCGCTCGGCGTCGGCGGCCAGGCGCTCGCCCCGGCCGCCACCGCGGCGCTGCTGGCCGCGAACCCGGGCCTCGAGCTGTACCTGACCTACGGGCTGACCGAAGCCGGGCCGCGGGTGGCGACGCTGGCGGCGCACCGCGAGCCGCCGAGCCGGTTCGCCTCGGCCGGCACTCCGCTCGAGGGCGTCCGGCTGAGCGTGCGCGACGCCGGCCGCGGCCCGGCCGAGCAGGAGGTGCTCGTCACCGCCGACACGGTGTACCGGGCCAAGGTCGGGGTCGAAGGCGGCGTGTCCCGCGGCAAGCTCGTCGGGCCGGACACCATCGCCACCGGCGACGTCGGCCGCCTCGACGACGACGGCTACCTGTGGCTGAGCGGCCGGATCTCCGACTTCGCGATCGTGCGCGGCGACAAGGTGTCCCTCTCGTCGGTGCGCAAGGCGGCCGAGTCGGTGGACGGCGTCCTGCGCGCGGTCGTCACCCCGCCCGGCGACGAAAACGCCGGCGCCCTCGGCCTCGCGCTCTACGTCGACGAATCCCGGCCACTGTCCGAACAGGACGTCCGGCGGACGCTGTACCCGCTGCTGACGGCCAACGAACGCCCCGGCGAGCTGACCGTGCACCCGGTCGCGGCCGGCAGCCTGCACAAGTAGGGGAGAACGCCATGGAACTGCTCTGCGTGCCGGGCGCCGGCGGCTCGGCCCGGGCCTACCGGCCGTGGGCCGCGGCCTTGGCCCCCGAGATCACCGTCCAGGCGCTCGACCTGCCCGGACGCGGCAAGGCGGCCCGCGAAACCCCGGCGCCGACCCTCGCCGCCGCGGCCGCGAAGCTCGTCGAGCGGATCCCGCGCGAGGGCCGCTACGCGCTGGCCGGGCACAGCATGGGCGGGCTGATCGCCTACGAGATGGCGCGCCGGATCTGCGCGACGGACACACTGCCGCGCCCGGAGTTCGTCGTCATCGCCGGAGCCCGGCCCCCGCACCTGATCTCCGCCGCCGAGTTCACCCGGCTCGTCACCGCCGGCGACGACGACTTCCTGACCGGGCTCGTCGCCCTCGGTTTCCTCGACCCGGTCGCCCGGCAGTCCCCGATGCGCGGCCTGTTCGTCCCGACGCTGCGGGCCGACCTGGCGCTCGTGGCGGCCTACGAACCGGGGCCCGCGGAACCCCTGCCGGTCGACCTGTTCGCCTGGTACGGCCGCGCCGACCCCACCGCGCCGGGGACCGCGGTTGAAGAGTGGGCCCGCTACACCGGCGCCCGGTTCGAGGCGGCCGCCTTCCCCGGCGGCCACGACTTCCCGTTCGAGCGGCCGCCCGCGGTGGCCGAGCGGCTGCGGGCGCACCTGAGCGTCCACTGAGGACGTTCCCGACCCACGAGGAGGCACCATGTCGGCCACGATCGACCACACCCCGGGCCGGTTCGCGGACTGGACCCCGCCGCGGAACCTGCCGTTCCACTGGCACATCTACGACGTCGGCAGCGCCCTGCCGCAAGGCTGGGCCGAGGAGCTGCTGGACGTCGCGGCGCGCCAGGCCGCCCGGCGCAGCTTCCGCCCGACCATGACCACCGCCCGCGAGACGCCCGACGCGATCATCCCGCTGGAGTCGGTCGACGGCGAGGTGCTCGTCGAGCAGGCACCGTGGGTGAACGAGCTCTACACCGGCTGGTTCCGGCAGCTGGGCGAGCGGCTGGTCGACGAGCCGCTGGAACTGACCAGCACCGCCAACCGCGCGCTGAGCCTGAACGTGCAGCGCGGCATCACCATGCGCTACCCCTGCCACGTCGACAGCAACCCGATGGAGGGCCTGCTGTACCTGACCGACTGCACCGAGGAGACCGGCGGCGGCCTGGTCGTCTCCCGCAACCGGCACGCCCGCGACGTGGCCGAAGTGGACGAGGACGCGGCGGTCATCTACCCGCGGCGGGGCCAGCTGTTCTTCTTCGACGCCCGCTTCCACCCGCACTACGTCCAGCCGCTGCGCGCCGACGACGCCCTGCGCGCGGTCGTCACGATGAACTACTACACGCGGTCGATCCCCGAGGCGGTGCGCCCGGCCGGGCTGGACGACCAGCTGTTCGGCGCGGGCAAGCGATGACGCTGCTGGTGCTGTCCGGGGCCGACGTCCGGGCGCTGTTCCCGCCGAAGGAGAGCCTGGCGCCGATGCGCGACGCGCTGAAGGCGCTCTCGCGGGGCGAAGCGCACCAGCCGCTGCGCCCGGTCGTCGCCCCGGAGGGTGCCGCGGGGCTGCTGGCGATGATGCCCGCCTACACCGCGGCCGCGGGCTACGGCGTCAAGATCGTGTGCCTGTTCGCGGGCAACACCGCACTCGGCCTCGACGCCCACCAGGGCGCGATGCTGCTGTTCAGCGGGGACACGGGGGAGGCGCTGGCGCTGCTGAACGCGTCGGTGCTGACCGAGCTGCGCACCCCGGCGGTGACCGCGGTGGCGACCGAGGCGCTGGCCCGCCCGGACGCCGCGGAGCTGACGGTGTTCGGCATCGGCGTCCAGGGGGCGGCGCACATCCGCACGCTGGCGGCGGTCCGCCCGCTGACCCGGGTGCGGGTCGTGGCGCGCGACGCCGCGCGGGCCGAGCGGGTGTGCGCGGTGCTGTCGGCGGAGCTGGGCCTGCCGGTGGAGGTGGCTCCCTCCCCGGAGGAAGCGGTCCGGGCCGCCGACATCGTCGTGACGGCGACCAACGCGGCTTCTCCACTGCTGCGACGGGAATGGCTGCGCCCGGGTACGCACGTCAACGCCGTCGGCTCGTGCGTCCCGCACACGCGCGAACTGGACACCCCGACCATTGCCGAGGCGCGCGTGTTCGTCGACTCGATCGAGTCGGCGACGCACGAGGCAGGCGACTACCTGTTCGCTCGGCGCGAGGGCGCGATCGGACCGGCGGACCTGACGCCCCTGGGCGACGTCCTGCTCGGCCGCGCCCCGGGCCGTGAGTCCGCGGAGCAGATCACGGTGTTCGAGTCGGTCGGCCTGGCGGTCCAGGACCTGGCGGCAGCGCGGTTCATCCACCGGCGGGCGGCGGAAACCGGCGCGGGAACCCGGGTCGCCTACTGACTCAGTAGGGTCCTTCCCATGGAGAGTTTCGCCCCGCAGACCGCTCCAGCGGTCCTCGAAGACCTCCGCACCCGGCTGCGCGCGACCCGCTGGCCCGACGCCCCCGAGGACGCCGGGTGGTCGGCCGGCACCGACGTCGGCTACCTGCGTGAGCTCGTCGCCCACTGGGCGGACGGCTTCGACTGGCCCGCCCGCGAAGCCGAGCTCAACGCCATCCCGCGCTTCCGGGCCACGGTGGGCGGCCACGACATCCACTTCGCGCACGTCCGCGGGACCGGGCCGGCGTTCCCGCTCGTGCTCACCCACGGCTGGCCGGACTCGTTCTGGCGCTACACCAAGGTGATCCCGCTGCTGACCGACCCCGGCGCGCACGGCGGCGACCCGGCCGACGCCTTCGACGTCATCGTCCCGGACGTGCCCGGCTTCGGGTACTCCGCGCGCCCCGCCACGCCGCTGAACTCCATCGCCGTCGCCGGCCTGTGGGCCGGGCTGATGACGGAGCTCGGCTACCCGCGGTTCGGCGCGGCGGGCGGGGACATCGGCAGCCACGTGAGCCGCTACCTGGCGCTCGATCACCCCGACCGGGTGGTGGCGGTCCACCGCACGGACGCGGGCCTCCCGATCTTCACGGGCGGCCCGGCGGACCTGACGCCGGAGGAACGCGACTGGATGGCGGAGGTGACGACCTGGGGCGCGGCCGAAGGCGCGTACGCGGCGATGCACCGCACCAAGCCCCAGACGGTCGCGGCCGCCCTGAACGACTCACCGGCGGGCCTGGCGGCGTGGATCGTCGAGAAGATGCAGTCCTGGAGCGACGGCTTCCGCTTCACCGAGGACGAGATCCTCACGAACATCACGATCTACTGGCTGACCCAGACGATCGGATCGTCGATGCGCATGTACCGGGCGAACGCGGCGATCCCGCCCGCCCAGCTCGCCCGCCGCGTCGAGGTGCCCTCGGGATTCGCGCTCTTCGCGGGCGACGTCGTCCTGCCGCCGAGGGCGTGGCTCGACCGCACGGCGAACACGGTCCGCGTGACCGAGTTCGAGCGTGGCGGGCACTTCGCGGCGTTCGAGGAGCCGGAAACCTACGCCCGTGAACTGAGGGACTTCTTCCGCCCCTACCGCTCGTGACCGATCCGCCGGGCAAGCCCCGGACCTGACAGATACCGGTCAACCTCCGGCCATCCGTCCCCGGGCGCGGTGATCACCTCGATGATGCTGTCGAGGGGGTCGCATGGGGCGTTGGATCACGAAGGACGGCAAGCGGATCTACATCCGCGACAAGGGGACGGGCGTGGTCGTGGCGGCGGTCGCCGCCGCGGCGATCGCCGGGGGCGCGGGCGGGGCCGGTGCCTTCGGTGGGGCGACGGGTGGGGCGACGGGTGGGGCCGCCTCGGAGGCGCTGGCCGGGAACAGCGCCGGCGACGTCGTCGACTCGCTGCCGGGCCGTTCGCTCAAGACGCGCCGGGCCGAAGCGCGGGAGTCGGCCAAGCGCGGTAAGCCGCAGGAGGCGTGGAGCCGGCTGAAGGTCAAGGAGCTCAAGCGCGCGGTCCGGCGGCTGGAGCGCGAGGGCGACTGCGTCGCGGCGGCGTCGGGCCGGGTGCGGGAGTTCCTGGCCGGCACGCCGTGCACGGCCTTGGACCGGATGCTGCTGGCGGTCGGGGACGGGCACGGCAACGCCGCGGTGATCTCGGTGGTGCGGGTCGGTTTCCGGTCGAAGAAGCAGGCGTCGGCGTTCGAGCGGGTCGAGGCGGTGCAGGGCAGCGGCGACGTGCGGCCGCTGGAGATCGCGGCCGTGCTCGGCGTCGCCGGGGTGCGGATGACCGGCCTGCACTACGAGTCCCGCCCGGACGGTTACGGCATGGTCGTCGCCGAGGCCGACACCGCGACCGGTCACGTCGACGGCGCCACCTTGGACGCGCTCGCCGACGTGGCGGCGTACCTCCCGATCAGGTGACCGGTTCCGCACCCTGCCATCCGAGTGAAGCCGGGGCCCGGACCCGCCCCGGCGCGGGAGCCGGGGACCAGACTGCGGGAACCGTTTCCCACCGGAGGGAGCACCATGTCCGCAGACGACGCCCTGCTGTCGCTGTCCACGCCGGCCGGGCTCGCCGATCCGTACCCGGTCTACGCGAAACTGCGCGAAGAGGCGCCGATCTTCCGCAGCGAAGTTTTCGGCGGCTGGGTGCTCAGCCGGTTCGCCGACTGCCAGCCGGTGCTCGCCGACGGCGAGACGTTCCTGGTGCTGGACGCGCGGTGGCGCGACCGGCACCGGCCGGGCTGGCGCGACAACCCGGCCATGGCGCTGCTGGCCGACCTCCTGCCGTGGAAGAACCCGCCGGACCACACGCGTGAGCGCCGCTTGCTCATGCGGGACTTCACCGTCCGGCGCGTCCAGGGGCTGGAGCCCGCGGTCCGCCGGGCCGTCGACCGGGTGCTGGACCGCTTCGCCGACGCCACGGCGGACGGGACCGCGGCGGAGTTCGTCACCACGGTGCTCTACCCGCTCGGGATGGCGGTGATCGGCGACCTGGTCGGCGTGCCCGACGCCGACCACGACCGCCTGCGCCGGCTGACCGACCTGATCGGCAGGCAGGTCAACCCGGCGATGCCGGCGGACCTGCGCGCCGAGGTCGACGCGGCCGCCGTCGAGTTCCGGGCCTACTTCGCGGACCTGATCGCGCTGCGGCGCGCGGAACCCCGTGACGACCTGACGTCCGCGCTGCTGGCCCGCCCCACCCCCGACGCGGAGCTGATGTCCGCCGACGACGCGCTCAACTCGCTGCTCGTGCTGTTCGGCGGCGGCTACGAAACCACCGCGGGCGCGCTGGGCCTCGGGATCCACGCACTGCTGACCCACCCGGAACAGTTCGCCCTGCTCGCGGGTGATCCCGGCCTGGCCGCCGGGGCGGCGGAGGAGACGTTGCGCTGGGACGGGGCCGCCCAGATGAGCCAGCGCGCGGCGGCGCGGCCGGCGGTGCTCGCCGGGGTGGAGATCCCGGCGGAAGACATGGTCGTGGTGCTCATGGGAGCGGCGAACCGCGACCCGGCCCGCTTCCCGGACCCGGACCGCTTCGACATCACCCGCGACGGAGGCCGGGGCCTGTTCTTCGGGCACGGCCTGCACCTGTGTCTCGGAGCGGCACTGGCCCGGCTGGAGATGACGGTCCTGCTCGAACAGCTCGGGAAGCGCTTCCCGGCGTTGCGGATCGCGGGCGAGGTGCAGCGACGCCCGAACCCGGCCCTGCGCGGGATGGCCGCCCTGCCGCTCAGCCGGTGACGCTTACGGCGGTGGGCCGGATCGGGTGCACCGATACCCGCCGTGGTCGCGGATTCCGCGGAAGAACAGCCGACGACACAGGAATACCCCGCGGCGTCCGGAAATTCGTGTTTCTTGCTGACAGTCCGATTTTGCGTCGTTTAAGGTGGGCAGACGGCGCGCCGAGGGGACGGGGGATCCGTGAGCGAACGTGTTTTCGATCCGGACGCCGCGCGCGAGCGCGTCGCGGCGTGGAAGGGCCGGATCGACAAGCTGGCCGCCGACACCCAGGCCATGAGCGACCGGCTGCAGCAGGTCCGGATCAGCGCGGCCGACCCAGGCGGGCTGGCCGAGGTGACCGTGGACTCCACCGGCGCGCTGGTCGGGCTCCGGTTGACCGACCGCATCCAGCGGACCGCGCCGGACGTCGTCGCCCAGGCGGTCCTGTCCCTGGTGCGGCAGGCCCGCGGGCAGGCGGCCCAGCGCTCGCAGGAGGTCATCGCCGACACGATGGGCCAGGACTCGGCCGCCGGCCGGGCGATCGCCGAGCAGGTCGGGCAGCACCTGCGGGCCGCGCCGGCAGCCGAGGACGACGACTTCGGCGGGCAGTCCTTCCTCCGGCGAGAGTGACCAACCCTGCGACAACCGGCGGTGACCCATGGCTGACGGCTACACGGTCGAACCCGAGCAACTCCGCAAGCACGCGGCGAACCTCGACGCGCTGCGGGCGCGCTTCGAGGCCGTCAAATCCGCGAGCACGCACATCGCCCAGGACGACCAGGCCTACGGGCTGCTGTGCGGGTGGATCGCCGCGGTGCTGGAAGGCAGGCACCAGGAGCAGGACAGCCTGCTCGACTTCGCCGCGAACAACCTCGACCTCGCCGCGACCGGGTTGCGCGACAGCGCCGCGCGCTACGAGGAGACCGACACCGGCGCCGCCGGCACGCTGACGAGCATCGGCGGAGAACTCGGCAAGGCCACGCGATGACCGACGAGTCCCTCATCGCGCCCGTCCAGCCGACCCGCGAGGTGTGGACCGGCTCGAGCCTCGCCGACAGCATCGAAGGACTCGTCGACGCGATCAAGACGGAAGGCTGGGTCGACGACGCGCTCGCCGGCGCCGGCCTCGGCGTCGAAGTCGCCGCGACGGTGATGGACCCGATCAGCGCGCTGCTGGCCAACGGGCTGGGCTGGGCCATGGAGTACTTCGAGCCGCTGCGGCAGATGCTCGACGAGCTGACGGGCAAGCCGGACGTGGTGGCCTCCCACGCGGCCACCTGGACCAGGATGGCGGCCGAGCTGGCGGACGTCTCCGCCGACCTGAAGGCCGCGCTGGCCGCGGACCTGCCCGGCTGGACCGGCGGCGCGGCCGACGGCTACCGACGGCTGATGGCCAGCAACGTCGAGGCCATCGGCGGGCTCGGCGCCACCGCGGCGGCGATGGCGGCGGCCACCGAGGGTGCGGGCGGGCTCGTGGAGATGACCCGCGAGGTCGTGCGCGACCTCATCGCCGACCTCGTGGCGCGGGTCATCGTGTGGGCGGTCGAGGCGATCTTCGTGATCACCATCCCGGTCATCGCCTCGCAGATCGCCGCCGCGGTGGTCAAGTGGGCCGGGCGCATCCTCACCTACATCACCTCCCTGATCACCAGCCTCCAGAACCTCGCCAAGCTCCTCGACGGGTAGGTCGGTCATGACGGGCAAACCCAGAACCCCTTCCGGCAAACCCGGCGACGGCAAACCCGGCGACGGCAAGCCGGGTGACGGCACCGGCAAACCGGCCGATGGCAAGCCGCCGCTGAAGTCCGGCGACGTCGACGCGAGCGCGGGTGTCGGCCCCGCGCAGGAGGTCATCCGGGCGAAACTGGAAGACGGCCAGGCCGGCGGCGGGGGCAAACCGGGTGAGCCGCCCACCCCGCCCTCGTCGACGGCCCACACGCGGCCCTCGGGACAGCCCGACCCGAACGCCCGGCCCGGCGGCACCCCGAGCGACACCTCCCACGGCAGCGTGGAGAACCGGGAAAATCTGCGGATCGAGAACGACTCGGCGACCGTCCTCGCGAAGGCCGGCTACCGCATCGACCAGAACCCGCCGGAGGTGGGGGTGAACGGCCGCAGCAACCCCGACTACAAGATGGAGGGGAAGCTGTGGGACAACTACGCGCCGAGGGACAACCGGGAAACCATCCGGCGTGAACTGCGCAAGAAGGTCAAGGAGCAGACCCCGTACATCGTCATCAACATGGAAAGGAGCACCATGTCCCTGGCGGACATGAAGGCGCTCCTCCCCACGGTGAAGGGGCTCACCGAGGTCAAGATCATCGACAAGAACGGCGCCATCATCGATGCTTTCCCCCAGTAGCGGCAGGGCGTGATCATGTCCATCACCTACGAACTCGACCTCGGTGCGGCGACCACGCCGAAGGCGGTGCTGGCCGCGCTCGTCGACGCCGTCCCCGGTGTCGTCATCGAGCACGACGCCACCGGAGCCTCGCTGCGCGGCGGCGGGTGGTTCAGCGTCGACGCCGCCGAGTACGACCCGCCCGACCCGGTGGAGAACCAGTTCGGGTTCGCGCCGACGGTCGAGGTCGTCTTCGGCCTCAGCAAGACCGGCGACTTCGACAGCCAGGAAACCGACGTGCTGCGGCTGGTCCTCGGCGTGCTGGACCGCATCCCGGGCGACGCGCTCTTCCACTCCCAGTACTCCGAGGTGTGGCTGCACCGCCTCGGCGGCCGGCTGACGGTCAACGACACCCTGTGGGGCCCCCAGCGGCTCGCCCTTCTCCCGCAACCCCACGAACGCAGGCCGATGGCGTTCCGCTGAGCACCGGGGTAGAGGAGGCACATGGAAACCGACCGGTACGTCGAGGCGCCCACCTACCACCGTCCCCGGCCCGGCGACCCGCCGTCGGTGTTCCTGGCCGGGGGCATCACCGCGGTGGCCGAGCCGTGGCACGAGCACGCGGTGCGCACGCTGCTGGGCGCGCCGCGGCCCCTGGTCGTGTTCAACCCGAACCGGGCGGACTTCCCGATCCACGACCCCGGCGCGGCGTTCGAGCAGGTCAGCTGGGAGCAGCACCACCTGCGGCTGGCCGGGCTGACCCTGTTCTGGTTCCCGCGCTCGGACGCGGCGAAGACCACGCAGCCCATCGCCCTGTTCGAGCTCGGGCAGGCGCTGGGGGAGCGGCGGCGCATCGTCGTCGGCGCGGACCCCGGCTACCCGCGCGAGCGCGACGTCCACCTCCTGTGCCGGATCAACCGCCCGGGGATGCCGGTGTGGTCCACGTTGGACGACACCCTCACCGCGGCGATCGACGCCGCGTACGGCTGATCGAGACTGGGCCGAGGGGGTGCGCGCGGCCCCGATCGGGCTTCGCGGCACCCGCGCTCGACGACGAACGCGAGTTGGTTGCCGAGCGCGTGCACGTGCAGTGCTCGCCGGGCTCAACCGAAGGACCTGCTCGAACGTGAGGGGTTCGGCCGGGTCCGTGCGGGCCCGCCGATTCACCAGGGGAGGAAACGTGGGAGCAAGACTGAAGTTACTGGCCGTTGTGAGCGTGCTGGCAGCCGCGACACCGGCGACGGCGTCCGCGGCGGAGCCCGCTCCGGCCGCGGTGTGCCGGGTGACCGAGCTGCCCGGGACGATCGCCGGCGAGGAGGTCTACCCGGCCGCCACCGACGACCACGGCACGTTCGTCGGTCTCGGCCGGTCGCACTTCGGCGACGACGAACACGGGCTGCAGTGGCGCGCCGGGGTCACGACGGACCTCGGGGAGTTCGTCCCGTCCGCGATCAACTCCGGCGGGGTGATGGTGGGCTCGCAGTTCGCCGGCGGGACGCGGCACGCGGCGATCCGGTCGGGTGGCGTGACGACGTTCCTGCCGGAGCCGGGCGAACCAGGCTCCGGGGCCACGGACATCAACGCCCGCGGCGACGTTTCGGGATACGCCTGGGTCGATGGCCTGTCCCGCGCCGTCGTCTGGCCGGCGGGCACGCGGACGCCGCGGGTGCTCGACGACGGGCCGGTGTACACGATGGCCCTCAAGGTGGACGACCTCGGATTCGTCCTCGGCTCGGCCGGGTTCGCCGGCGACGAGGTGCAGACGGTCTACCGGCTCGACGGCACGATCGTGCGGTCGTTCCCGGTCATCGGCCCGGGCGGGCACCGCGCGTCGGACCTGGCCGGCGGCGTCCTGATCGCCGACCGCGGCGGCGCCGAAGGCGACGAGCTCACCTACATCGACGTGGTGACCGGGCAAGAGCGGCCACTGCCTGACAGCACCTACGCCCAGGGCGGGGTCCTCGCCGCGAACGGCGCTGTCGCGGCGAAGAACCGCAACGGGTTCCCGGCGCGCTGGAAGTACGGCCGCCAGCTGCAGCTGCCCCAGCTCGGGTACACCTACCCGCTCTACCCGACCGCGATCAGCGCCGACGGGCGGCAGATCGCGGGGGTCAGCACCGACAACACGCGGCAGATCGGCACGCTCTGGACGTGTCGGAACTGACCTCGAGGCCGGCGGCGGCCAACCCGAATGGATTGTATTCATAACCTACGAGCAGAGGGAAATCGATGAGAAGGATCGGCATGATCGTGGCCGCTGCGGCGGCTGTTCTCACTGTTGTCACCGGGTCCACAGTTGCCGCAGCGGCACCAGTCAGCGCAGATGCCTACCCCACTCTCAACTTCCTCATCAAGGACGGCACGGGTGGCTACTACTCCGGTACGGTCACCTGGTATAACCGCTCAGTCGGCGTCGTAGGAGCGTTCAATGCCAGCGGATGTGAGCGGGCATACGCGACCTCGATAGTGGACTTGAAAGCGCTTGACGCGAGAAGCACGAGCCTTCACTGCGATACTGTCACCGATGCAAGCTTTTCCCTCTCCGCGGACGTTCCCGGTGGGGCGAATCGCGTCTACCTCGCCATCAAAAGCGAGTACGGGCGCGTGTACGACTCCACGAATTGCTGGCGTGAGACCATGATCTGCAACTAGTACGGCAACGGCAGTGGGGGTGAGCGGGTAGCCGTTTCGTTTGCGGTGACTGTTCAAACGTCGTTGAATCGAGGGACGTGGCCATGCAATTGCGATCATTCGATGGAGCACCGTCAGCGTAGGTTTTTGACCAGCCCCGACGTCTGAGGCGGCCGAGGGGGTGCGCGGCCCCGATCGGGCTCCGCGGCACCCCCTCGGCCTACCTCCGCAGGCCGACGCGCCGGCGTCAGCGGGGCTGGTTCGCCCACCAGGCCTGACCGGCCTCCGGCAGCGTCGAGATCGGGTCGTAGTACGGGTACCGGCGCTGCAACGCCTCCGGGTCCTCCAGCTCGATGCCCGTCCGGTAGTTCTTCGTCCAGTACGAGATCCCCAGCTCCCGGTCGTAGTCGGCCAGCTGGTGCACCCACCGCTTCCCCACGTACGGCACGTCGCACACGATCCGCGGCGTCGCGTACCCCGGCAGGTACCCCATGATCGCGTGCTGCAGCTCCTGCGCCTCCCAAACAGACACCCGCCAGTGCTCGGCGTTCGGGATCATGTCGCACATGTAGAAGTAGTACGGCAGGATGTTCGCCTCACCCTGCAGCGCGAAGCACAGGTCCAGCAGCTGCGCCGGCGTCGCGTTGACCCCGCGCATCAGCACGCCCTGGTTGCGGACGTCGCGGACACCCACGTTCAACGCCGTCTGGGCCGCCTCCGCCACCAGCGGGGTCACCGACTGGGCGTGGTTCACGTGCGTGTGGATCGCCAGGTTGACCCCCCGGCGCTGGGCGGTCACGGCGACGCGCTCCAGGCCCTCGACGACCTTCGGCTGGAGCCAGTGCTGCGGCAGCGCCGCCAGGGCCTTCGTCGCCAGCCGGATGTCGCGGACCGTGTCGATGTCCATCAGGCGCATCAGGAACGACTCCAGCTGCGGCCACGGCACGTTGGCCACGTCGCCGCCGGAGACCACCACGTCGCGCACGCCCGGGGTCTTCTTCAGGTACGTGATCATCGCGTCCTGGCGGTCGACCGGCTTGAGTGTCAGCTTGTGCTTCTCGACCTGCTCGGTCGAGTTGCCGACCAGGTCCATGCGGGTGCAGTGGCCGCAGTACTGGGGGCAGGTCGAGATCATCTCGGCCAGCACCTTGGTCGGGTAGCGGTGGGTCAGCCCCTCCACCACCCACATCTCGGCCTCGTGCAGCGAGTCGCGTTCCGAGTGCGGGTGGCTCGGCCACGTGACGTCGCGGTCGCTCTTGACCGGCAGCATGTAGCGGCGGATCGGGTCGGCGTAGAACGCCTCGGTGACCTTCGCCGGGTCGGTGCCCGCCGTCGGCGCCATCGTGTTGAGCATCTGGGGCGGCAGCAGCATCGACATGGTCGCCATCTCGCGCTGGTCGGCGAGCAGGTCGTCGTAGAAGCGCTCCTCCAGCAGGTCGCCCATCAGCGCGCGCAGCTGCTTGGCGTTGCGGACGCAGTGCACCCGCTGCCACTGCGCGTCACGCCACTCGGCCTCGGTCACGCCGTGCCAGCCGGGGAAGCGGCGCCAGTCGGGTTCCACCAGCTCGGCGCGGGCGTACTCGTAGGGCTGGTCGAAGGCGGCGGCAGGCGTCACAGGTTCCTGGGTCGCAGTCACTTGTACTCCTAGTCGTCGGGAACGCGTTAAAATATCCTGTCATATCGTTCCCATGGAGTAAATCTTCCTGCCTGTCGGGGTGTCTTCACCCAGGTGCCAAGGGCCCCGCCGCCCGGGGGAGACTCAAGGGCGTGACGGACGAACACACGACGCTCCTGCTCGGCGGGCGCATCTACACCCCCGCCGGCCCGGACGCCACGGCGATGGCGGTCACCGGCGGCACCGTGGTCTGGGTCGGCCAGGACGCCCCGGCCCGCACCCTCCACCCCGGCGCCGACGTCGTCGACCTCGACGGCGCGTTCGTCGCGCCCGCCTTCGTCGACGCCCACGTCCACGCCACCGCCACCGGCCTGCACCTGAGCGGCCTCGACCTCACCGGCGTCCGCAGCGGCGCCGAACTGCTGGCCCGCGTGCGCGACGCCGTCGTCCCCGGCCAGGTCCTGCTCGCCCACGGCTGGGACGAAAGCGGCTGGACCGACTCCCGGCTGCCCAGCCGCGCCGAGCTCGACGCCGCCGCCGGCGCCACGCCCGTCTACCTCAGCCGCGTCGACGTCCACTCCGCGCTGGTCTCCACCGCGCTGGTCGAGCTGGCCCCGGCCGCCCGCGACGCCGACGGCTGGTCGCCCGAGGGCCCGCTTACCCGCGCCGCCCACCACGCCGTCCGCGCGGCAGTGCGCGCCGCGATCACCCCCGAACAGCGCGAACGCGCCCAGCGCGCGTTCCTCGCCGAGGCCGCCGCCCAGGGCATCGTCAGCGTCCACGAATGCGCCGGCCCCGACATCTCCGGCCGCGACGACCTCGCCGCCCTGCTCGCCCTCGCCGGCCCGGACACCCCCGAGGTCGTCGGCTACTGGGGTGAGCTCGGCGCGATCGGCACCGCCCGCGAGCTCGGGGCGCGCGGCCTGGCCGGCGACCTGTTCGCCGACGGCGCCCTCGGCTCCCACACCGCCGCCCTGACGACGCCGTACGCCGACCACGCCGGCTCCGGCACCCTCTACCTCGACGCGCACCGCATCGGCGAGCACCTGGCCGCCTGCACCGAAGCCGGGCTGCAGGCCGGCTTCCACGTGATCGGCGACGCCGCCGTGGCCGAGGTCGTCGAAGGCTTCCGGCTCGCCGAGAAGGAAGTCGGGCAGCGCGCGCTGGCAGCCCGCCACCACCGGCTCGAGCACCTGGAGATGGTCACCGCCGAGCAGGCGAAGCTGCTGGCCGGCTGGGGTGTCGTCGCCTCGGTGCAGCCGCTGTTCGACGCGCTCTGGGGCGGCGACAGCGGCATGTACGCCGACCGCCTCGGCGACCGCGCCGCCGGGCTCAACCCGTTCTCGACGCTGGCCGCCGAAGGAGTCCTGCTGGCCTTCGGCTCCGACGCGCCGGTGACGCCACTGGACCCGTGGGCGAGCGTCCGCGCGGCCGCCTACCACCGCACCCCGGGCGCCGGCCTGTCCCCGCGCGCCGCGTTCACCGCCCACACCCGCGCCGGGCACCGGGCGGCCGGCCTCAACGACGGCGTCACCGGCAGCCTCGTCCCGGGCGCGCCGGCGCACTACGCGATCTGGGACGCGACCGACCTCGTCGTCGCGACTCCGGACAGCCGCGTACAGCGCTGGTCCACCGACCCGCGCGCCGGCGTGCCCCCGCTGCCGCGGCTCGAACCGGACGCCGCCCTGCCGCACTGCCTGCGCACGGTCCGCGCGGGTGAAGTCCTCCACGACACCATCACCTAGAGTCGTCTTCCGTGGCAGTCACCGTGGCGGACCCCGAACCGGGCGCCCCGCACCAACCCGCCCGTACCCGGCGGTTCCCGCGTGCCTGGCTGCTGCGCCTGGCCGCGGCACTGGTGTCCGGGTTCGCCTACTACCTGAGCTTCGCCCCGCGTCCGCTGTGGTGGCTGGCGCCGCTGGCGTTCGCCGGGTTCGCGCTCGTGCTGCGCGGCCGCCGGAACTTCCGCGGCGCGTTCGGCTACGGCTTCGCGTTCGGGTTCGTGTTCTTCCTGCCGCTGCTGACGTGGCTGCTGGACTTCCTCGGCCCCGACTTCGGGCCGTGGCCGTGGCTGGGCCTGTCGTTCGCGCTGGCGCTTTACTACGGCCTCGCCGGCGGCCTCATCACGTGGGTGTCCCGCCTGCCGGCCGGGCCGCTGTGGGCCGCGCTGGTGTTCGTCGCGCTCGAGACGCCCCGCGCGTGGTTCCCCTTCGGCGGCTTCCCGTGGGGCCGGGTCGCCTTCAGCCAGCCCGAAGGCGCCTTCCTGCCGCTCGCCTCGATCGGCGGCGCGCCGCTGGTCGGCCTCGCCGTCGTCCTCAGCGGCTTCTGCCTCGCCGCCCTCCTCGGACGGCTCTGGGACGGCCGTGCGGCGCTCACCGCGGCACTGCGGACCCGCCCGGCCGTCTTCGCCGCCACCGGCACGCTGCTGCCCGTGGTGGCCGGCCTGGCGCTGTGGCCCGCCGTCGGCACCAGCGCGCAGGACGGCGAGCTCACCGTCGCGACCGTGCAGGGCAACGCGCCGGACATCGGCCTGGCGCTGCAGGGCGAACGTACCGTCCTGCGCGCCAACACCATCGCCGAGAGCGAACGGCTGCTCGACGCCATCCACGCCGGCAAGGTCCCGAAGCCCGGCCTGGTGCTGTGGCCGGAAAGCGCGACGACCGTCACCGGCCCGGACCCGCAGGTCGACCAGCTCGTGGCGAACTTCGGCGTGCCCGCGCTGATCGGCGCGATCTACGAGCTGCCCGACCGGCACCTGCAGAACTCCGTCATCGCCTGGGACCCGCACACCGGGCCCGGGCAGCGCTACGCGAAGCAGCAACTGGTGCCCTTCGGCGAGTACGTGCCCGCTCGCAAGCTCGCCGAGCTCGTCACGCCGTTCCTCGACCAGGAGACCGTCGACATGGTCCCGGGCGACGGCACGAACCAGGCCGTGGACGTCGCGGGCACCAGGGTCGGCATGTTCGTCTGCTACGAGGCCGCGTTCGACTACCCCGGCCGCGACGCGGTTCGAGACGGCGCCGAACTGCTCGTGGTGCCGACCAACAACGCCTGGTACGGCGAGAGCGAGATGAGCGTCCAGCAGCTGGCCATGTCGCGGCTGCGGGCGGTCGAGCACGGCCGCGCCGTCGTGGTGTCCGCCGTCTCAGGAGTGAGCGCGATCGTCGCCCCCGACGGAACGGTTACCAGCTCAACGGGCCTTTTCACCGCCGATTCCCTGGTCGGGCGCGTCCCGCTGCGGACGCAGACTACGCTGTCGGATCGACTCGGTGCGTGGACGGAGTACGGGCTGCTGGCACTGGCGATCGCCGGGGTGGCCGGCGGGCTCGTGCTCCGTTTTCGCACCCGGCGCACCAGCGCCGGCACGGCAGGGGAAGCGGCGGACTGACCGCCGCGGATATCGGAGGAGCACGGATGTCGCAGGCGCCGCGGGGGGCCCGGGAAATCGAGCCGGTGCTGGTGGTGATCCCGACGTACAACGAGCGGGAGAACCTCGGCCCGATCCTGGATCGCCTGCACAAGGTACTCCCGGACGTGCACGTACTGGTAGTGGACGACGGCAGCCCGGACGGCACCGGCGAGCTCGCCGACGAGCGCGCGGCCGCGAACGAGAACGTGCACGTCATGCACCGGACCGAGAAGGCGGGGCTGGGGGCGGCCTACATCGCCGGGTTCCGCTGGGGCCTGGCGCGGGAGTACAACACGATCGTCGAGATGGACGCCGACGGCTCGCACGCACCGGAGGACCTGCCGCGGTTGCTGGACGCCGTCGGTGACGCGGACCTGGCCATCGGGTCGCGGTACGTGCCGGGTGGCGCGGTGGTGAACTGGCCGCTGAAGCGCCAGGTGCTCTCGCGCGGCGCCAACGTCTATTCGCAGCTCGCGCTGGGCATGCGGACCCGCGACATCACGGCCGGTTTCCGAGCCTACCGGCGTCCGGTGCTGGAGAAGCTGGCGCTGGACGAAGTCAACTCGCACGGCTATTGCTTCCAGATCGACCTGACGATCCGCACGGCCGAAGCCGGGTTCGAGATCGTCGAGGTGCCGATCACCTTCACCGAGCGCGAGATCGGCGAGTCGAAGATGGACGGCTCGATCATCCGCGAGGCGTTCCTGCGGGTGGCCACGTGGGGCGTGGAGCGCCGCTGGCAGCAGCTGCGGCGGCTGCTCAAGCGCGGCTGACCCGCGCGGTCACGATCCACGTCCGGGCGCCCAGCAGCACGCCGTCCGGGGTCTCGTACGCCGCGAACGCGTCCCGGAGGCGGGTCGCGGCGTGTTCGGTGGGCTGCAGCTCCTGGACGTCCTTGAGGCCGAGGGCGAACTCGCTGGCCGTCGCGGCGTCGGGGCCGTAGCAGACGGGTTCGCGCAGCTCGGTGAACTCGACGTCGGCGAATCCGGCGGCCCGCAGCAGTGCTTCGGTGTGGTCCCGGTCGCCGAGGGAGAAGTGCGGCCCGGGCGGTGGCGGGGTGGTGCCGGGCGCGACGGCGTCGTGCAGCACCGAGTACCACTCGTTGCGGGCTCGCTCCTGCCACACCAGCAGCACCAGGCGCCCGCCCGGCCGCAGCGCGCGGGCGAGGTGGGCGAACGCCGCCGGCGGAACGGCGAAGAACATCGCCCCGAACCGGCTGAGCACGACGTCGAACGCCGCCGCCGGGAACTCGTGGGTCTGCGCGTCGGCCACCTCGAACCGCGCCCCGCCGAGTTCCCGTGCCTTGGCGATCGCCTGCTCCGAGACGTCAACACCGAGTGCCTTCGCACCCGCCTGCGCGGCTTCGCGGGTGGATTCGCCGGTGCCGCAGCCGACGTCGAGGACGTCTTCGCCCGGCTTGATGGCAATCGCGGCGCGGAACCGCTCGTTGTGCGGCCGCACCTCGGCGTCGAACAGCGCCGCGAACCGGACCCGGTGCTCACTCATGCCGTCTTCTCCCGTCATCGGCCATCATGGGGCCGATGACGACCATCGTGGCCTTCCACGCCCACGCCGACGACCCCGTGCTGCTCAGCGGCGGCACCCTGGCCCGCGCGGCGGCCGACGGGCACCGGGTGGTGGTCGTCGTGGCCACCGACGGCATGTCCGCGGAACACCCGACCCCGCGGTGGGCCGAACTCGAGGCGAGCGCGGCCATCCTCGGCGTCCGGCGCGTCGTGCACCTCGGCTACGCCGACAGCGGGCACGGGCCCGAGCTGTACCCGGATCCGCCCGGCCGGCAGCGCTTCACCCGCGCGGACACCGAGGAGGCCGCGCACCGGCTCGCCGCCCTGCTGCACGAGGAAAAGGCCGACCTCCTGCTCGGCTACGACCCCCACGGTGGCTACGGCCACCGCGACCACGTCAAGGTCCACGAGGTCGCCCGGCGGGCGGCCCGGCTGACCGGGACGCGGCTGCTGGAGGCGACGATGCCGCGCGACGTCATCGTCCGGCTCGTCCGGGTGGTCCGGGCCCTGCGGATCCCGTTCCGGTACGACCAGGCCGCTCTCGGCCGGCTCTTCAGCCCGGCCTCGGCCATCACCCACCGCTTCGACGTGCGGCGGTTCGCCGGGCGCAAGCAGGCGGCGCTGGCCGCGCACGTGTCCGACGTGCGCGGCGGCGGGCGGCTCGCGGCGGTGCTGCGGGTGCTCGTGTGGCTGCCGGCGCCGGTGTTCGCGCTCGTCGCCGGCCGCGAGTGGTACGTCGAGGTCACCGACCGGGGAACGCGACCCCGAACGCTGCCAGTTTCTGCACGTTCTGGTCGGCGTCGTCGGCGTCGGTGATGACGCCGGCGATGTCGGCGAACGGCAGCACGGTGAACCGCGAGGCCGCCCCGAGCTTTTCGGCGCTGGCCAGCACGTAGGTGTCGGCGGCGCGGCGGGCCAGGGCGCGTTTCATCGCGGCTTCCTCGGCGTCGCCGGTGGTGAGCCCGGCGTCGGGGTGGACGCCGGTGACGCCGAGCAGGAAGACGTCGGCGCTGATCGCCTGGGCGGCCTCGGCCGCGGCGGCGCCGCAGGTGACCGCGGAGTGCCGGAACAGTCGCCCGCCCAGCAGGAAGACCTCGATGCCGGGGTGGTCGAGCAGAGCGACGGCGACGGTCGGGCTGTGGGTGACGACGGTGGCTTCGAGGTCTTTCGGCAGCGCTCTGGCGACGGCGAGGGTGGTGGTGCCGCCGTCGAGGATGACCGTCGAGCCGGGCCGGACCAGGCCGGCGGCGATCGCGGCGACCCGGTCCTTGCCCTCGACAGCGATCGCCGTCCGGCTCGCGTAGTCGGCGACGGCGGGGGAGACGGGCAGCGCGCCGCCGTAGACGCGCTGGCAGAGCCCGGCGGCGGCCAGGTCGCGCAGGTCGCGGCGGATGCTGTCCTCCGAGACGCCCAGTTCCGCCGCCACGTCCTTCGCCAGCACCTTGCCGTCGGCCGCGAGCCGGGCAAGCAGCAGGTCGCGTCGTTCACCGACCAGCATGCACAATCCTCCTTGTTTCTGCCGAGTCGTGCACATTATGGTCGGGTCATGACCTCATCGGCAAGCCAGTCGCGCAACCCGCGCGTCCGGGTCACCAACGTGGAACTGCTGTCGTCGGCCTGGTACGTGCTGCGCCGCACGACGTTCGACTACCGGCACGGCGACGGCCGCTGGACGACCGAACAGCGCGAAACCTACGACCGCGGCAACGGGGCGACGGTGCTGCTGTACGACGTGGCGGGCGGGACGGTGCTGCTGACCCGCCAGTTCCGCTACCCGGTCTACGTCAACGACCACCCGGACGGGATGTTCATCGAGGCCGCGGCGGGCCTGCTCGACGCCGACGACCCGGAGACGGCGATCCGCCGCGAGGCGCAGGAGGAGACCGGGGTGCGCATCGGGGAGCTGGAGCACGTGTTCGACGTGTACACGAGCCCGGGCTCGGTGACCGAGCGCCTCCACTGCTACGCGGCGCCGTACGACCCGGCCGACCGCGGCGAGGGCGGCGGCATCGCCGAGGAAGGCGAGGACATCGAGGTGCTGGAGCTGCCCTTCGAGGACGCCCTGAAGATGATCGGGACGGGCGAGATCGCGGACGCGAAGACGATCATGCTCCTGCAGTGGGCAGCCCTGCACGGCCCGTTCCGCGGCACGCCGGCATAGCGCGTACCCAGAGGGTCGGTTCACGTACCTGGACGGTCGGTTCACGTACCTGGACGGTCGGTTCGCGTCCCTGGACGGTCGGCTCACGAACCGACCCTCTGGGTACGTGAGCCGAC
>NZ_JBFBBQ010000046.1:0-71460 GCF_040682775.1 Amycolatopsis sp. NPDC051106
ACATCGCCCCCAACGCCCTGCTCGACGAAGAAGACCAGACCCACAACCACACCATCTGGCACCTCTCCGACGGCCCCGACGGCGCCAAGGGCACCAGCTGGACCACCGACGCCGGCATCGAATACCTGATGGACCCGAAGCCGCTCGGCGGGCCGGGCACCGCGCCGAAGCCGGACCCCGCGCTCTACGGCACCTACGCACCGCTGCAGGACGCCAAGGGCACCGCGAAAGCGAAGGCCAAGACCGTGAAGAAGTGACCATCGGGAAAGTGTTCCGGAGGTTCGCCCTCCGGAACACGTTCCCGGCGAAAGCTCCGTCTCGATGGCGGCCCACCTCGCGGACGCTGTCGCCGATCCGCCGTGTGTTCCCGGAAATAGCGGGAAGCCCGGCCGGGACACGAGGCACCCGGCGGAATCGAGGACCGGCCTGAAATGGTCGTTCGGAGCAGTCGCCGTCGCCGGGATCGCGGTGAGCACGGCCGTGGCCCGGCGGCGGACCGATGGCTCGGCGTGACCGTCAACCTGCCCCCGGAGCAGGTCGAAAACGACCCGCGGCTCAAGGAGGCGTTCGGGGCACTCGACGGCGACGCCGAGACGCGCCTGCGGCCGGCACCCGGCGGCCGGGGCACCGAACTGGCCGCGAAGCACAGCAGCACGGCCAGCGCTACGTCCCGATGCTGCTCGACCGGATGGCCCGCGGTGAGCTGTCCACCGCCCACCTGGCCACCCACCGCATGCCGCCGGCGGACGGCCCGCGTGCCTACGACCTGTTCAAGCACAAGAAGGACGACTGCCTGCGGGCTGTGCTCCACCCCGGTCGCTGACGTCGCCGCCACCAACGAAAGCGGGCTCGGCGCGCACTCCGTGAAGGAGAGCGCGCCGAGCCCGTGGCTCAGGACGAGCGCACGTTCTGCTGGGCCTCCTGGGCGCGATCGGTGACGTCGCCGGTCGCCGACCGGGCTTCGTCCTTGACCGTCGACGCGCTTTCCGCCGCCTCGGACCGCACCGACTCCGCGGCCTGCTGCACCGGCTCCCGCAGGTTCTCCTTGACCTCCTCGGCCACGTGCTTGGCCGCCGGTGCCACGTGCTCGCGGGCCAGGTCCGTCGCCTGGCCGGCCAGGCGGCGTTCCGGGTCGCTCGCGGGGATCAGGGACGACACCAGCCAGCCGGCGCCGAACGCGATCAGGCCGGCGGCCAGTGGGTTGCCCTGCGTGCCCCGGCGGATCGACGCCGGGGCGTCACCGACGACGTCGGCCGCGGAGCTCACCTTGTCGCTCGCCGTCGAGGCGACCGACCCGGCCTTGTCCCCCGCCGCCGACGCGTGGTCGGCGGCGGTTCCCATCACCCGGTCGCGGGCGCTGCCCAGCGCCGTGCGGACGCGGCCGACGCGGCGTTCGACGATGCGGCCGGGGCTCACCTTCTCGGTCAGCGCGTTCACGTCCGTGCTCAGATTCCGCTGGGTACCTTCGATTTCCCGGCGGATCCGGTCGGGTTCGGTCATGGTCGTCCACCTTTCAGGGCGTCGGGCACCTGCTGCAGGGTCTCGACGGTTCGCTCGGGTTTCGGGTTGATCCGGCGGAACGCGGCGCGGCCCGTCGCGTAGAGCACCGCGCCGGCGACCACCCACACCGCCGCGACGATCAGGGCGGCCCAGCCCTCGTCCATCACGTTCGCCAGGCCCTGCCACAGGGCCAAGGACAGGAACAGCACGACCATGTAGCCGGCAAACCCGGCGCCGCCGAACATGCCGGCGCCCTTCGCGGCTTTGGCCGCTTCGGTCTTGACTTCGGCTTTCGCCAGCTCGACTTCCTGCCGCACGAGCGTGGAAACGTCGTTCATCACGTTGGTCAGCAGCTCGCCGACCGAGGTGCCGGCGACGTCGACGGGTTCGTCCGCCCGCGAGGCGGGCCCGGGTGCCTGCGTCATCACGGCACCTGCCCGGGAGCGGAGAAGCGCGGGCTCGGCTGCGGGAGCGCGTCCGGCGGCTGAGGTGCGTTGTAGCCGCCGGGAGCGGCCGGAGCCGCGCCGGGGACGGCGGGTGCGCCCGGCTGCGGCCCGTTGTACCCACCCGGGGCCGCACCGGGGGCTCCCGGCCCGGACGCGGGGTAGCCGGGCTGCGGCGCGGGGTACCCGCCCGGCTGGGGCAGCGCGGGGGTCGCGGCCGGACCGGCGTGCGAAGGCGGTGCGGTCGCCTGGCCGTCCGCCGAGCCACCGGAATCTTCCTTCTGCTGGGCGACGACGCCTCGCGTCAGCCGGCCGACCAGCGCCCCGGCCACGGCCGCGCCCACGAGGAACGTGCCGGGACGGCGGCGGGCGAAGCGCCGCACCTCGTCGAGCAGGTCGCCGGGTTCGCGGTGCTCGAGCCAGTCCGCGACCGTGCGCGTCCGGTCGGACACCTGGCGCGCGACGTCGGCGGCCACGCCGGGAGAGTCGGTCTGCCCGGCCATCCGGTCGAGCTCTCCGGCCAGCTGGTGGAGGCTCTGCGCCGCCTTGCGCTGGCCGTCCCTGGCCTGCGTCTCCAGCTGCTCCCGGCCTTCGCGGAGCAGGTCGCGTGCTTCCCGCTGGGCGTGCGCGGCCACGTGTTTCACTTCGTCCGCGGCGGTGTGCGCGACTTCGCCACCCCGGTCGGCGGCGGTCGTCGCGACCTCGCGGGCTTCGTCCTTGGCTGCTTGCGGCTTCGACGGCGGTGACTGGCCGCCGGGTCCCTGGGTCATCTCGTCCTCCTTGCGCTGGAGACACTTTCCGGTGCCCGGTGCGCTCATCGGCTGCGTAGGGCGGCGGGCTACCCGGGAGGTTCCGGGATAAACCGCGCACGGATCGGCCCGAAGTTGCATCCGCGGACCGTGCGTAACAGGGGCGGCAGCGGGTATGCCCTTCCCTTCGAGCGACAAGACGCCGGTTCCCGGAGGTAGTGCACGGTGGCGTTCGACTGCGCGGACGAGGACTCGGGGCACTGGGCGGTCCTGGACATGACGGGGACGGACTCCACGGAGCTGTCGACAGCTCGCTGGTGGGCCGAAAAGAAGCTCGGCACCCTCGCCGAACCCGACCGGATCGACACCTTGATGGTCGTCGCGGAACTGCTGGACAACGCCTACCGGCACGGCGGCGGCCCCCGCCAGCTTCGGATCCGCTACCGGCACCGGCCCTGCGACGTCACCGTGGCCGTCATCGACGCCGGCACCGGGAAGCCGCGGCTGCGGGCCCCCGACCGGGGTGGCGGCCGCGGGCTGCTGATCGTGGACCGGTTGTGCGCCGGCTGGGGAGTGCGCCACCACGACGACGGCAAGCTCGTCTGGGCCCGCCTTCCCTGCACGGCACGCGAAGCGCAAGAGACCCCGTAGCCACCCTGGGTTTCCGGCGAGCGTGTATCCGGCGCCGGCCCGGGTATCTGCGCGCCGACCTGCTTTCCCGACGGCGGCGACGAGGTGCACGTCCGATGACCGACACGGCGGCCGGCCCGTTCCCATCCCCCATCGCCCGGCGTGGCGCGCCCCGCGCGGCTCGGCGATCCTGAAAACGCTGCGCACCACCGACCACAAGACGATCGGCGTGCCTTCTCCTACTGGCTCTACCTCTTCGGCGGCCTCATCGTCCTCTCCGGCTACCTCACCCCGGGCGGCCCACCCGACTTCGGCTGGACCGCCTACACCCCCCTGTCCAACGCCATCCACTCCCCCGGCATCGGCGGCGACCTCTGGATCGCCGGCCTGATCATCACCGGCCTCGGCACCATCCTCGGCGCGGTCAACATGATCACCACCGTGCTCCGCAGGTCCACCTCCGCCAGGACGGCGGTCACGTAGGCGGCGTCACCGAAGGTGCCGCCGAGCGTCTCGTCGAGCAGGCGCGCCTGCTCGTCGAGCCCGCCGCCCGCGTGCCGGACGGCCCGGTACGCCGCGACGGTCGTGGCGGCGAGCAGGCCGCTGCGCAGGTCGTGCCCCACCGCGTCGACGATGAGCAGCCGGGCGGTGTCCTCGGACAGCGCGTAGTCGAACGCGTCCCCGGCCACGGCGTGCCGCGGTTCGACGACGCCGCTGACCACGAACCCGTCGACCCCGGCGGTCAACGGCGGCAGGAGCGACCAGATCAGCTCGCCGGCGACCGTGCGCGACAGCCGGCGGCGCACGACGTCGAGGCCGTCGCCGTAGTTCGTCATCGCCACCACGAGGTGGCCGATCAGCGAGGCCGCCCACCGGCACTGCGTGCGCAGGCCGGGGTCGTACAGGTCGGTCACCGAGGCGACCTCGGCCGCCAGCACGCCGAGCCGCTCGACGCCGTCCAGCAGTGGCAGCCACAGCCGGGGCGGCTCGGTCTCCGCCGGGAGGATCTCCAGGCGCCGGTACGCCCGCCCGGCCAGCGTCGTGTCGATGTCCAGGGCGGTGGCCCCGGTCCGGTCGCCGGGCACCGGCCGCAGGGACCGCTGCTCGTAGTCGGCGAGGTAGACGGTCAGCCGGATCCGAGCGCCTCGCCCACGTCCGCGACCAGTGCCGGCAACCGCTCCGGCGGCGCCAGCTCCATGCCCTCCAGCAGCGTCGTCAACGCGGTCAGCGGGGCGCCGCGCGGCACCACCTCGCGGATCGTGCGGCTGTAGGACGCGCGCCGGTGCCAGGTCAGCTCGTCGAGGCGCTCGTTCACCACGTGCGCCACGATGTCGCGGTCCAGCCGCGCGCCGTGCAGGTAAGCCTCGACGTCGAGCTAGCCGAGGCTGCCACCCAGCTCGAAGTAGCGGAGCCACAGCTCTTCCGCGGTCAGTTCGCCCGGGCGAACGCGGAGGCGACCGCGCGCTGCTGGTGCCCGGCGTCCCGCTCGCTCACCGCCGGCGCCTCAGGGTCGTCCGGGTCAGGTCTTCGGCGGTCTTGACCAGCGACTGGCGGCTCTCCCGCGCGCTCTGTTCACGGTGTCGCGGCCCCGCACCGACGCTGCGAGCCGGGCGCTCGCACGGTTCGCGTCGGCGTGGGACTTCACGTTCGCCACCAGCACCGCGGCCTGCGTCGCGAACATGCCCAGCAGCGACTCCTCCCGCGAACCGTAGGCACGCGGCCGGTCGCCGTTAACCTTCAGCGCGCCCGGCCTGGTGTCCCCGGCGACCAGCGGTGCGCTCAGCGACGCCCGCAGCCCCAGGTCGTGCGCCCGGCGCGCCCAGTGCGGCCAGCGGGTGTCCCGGGCGAGGTCGTCCACCCGCACCACGGTGCGGTCGGTCCACGCCGGCAGGCAGGGGCCCGGTTCCGGTCTCGTACTGGATCCGGTCGGCCTGCTCGACGACTTCGTCCGTGGGAGCGGTCGTGACCCGCGCCCCGTGGGGATCGACCATGCTCAAGCCCGCGCCGGCGGTGCCCGGGAAGGTCTCCTTGGCCAGTTTGGTCACCAGCCGCAGCACCGAATCGACCGTCTCGGCCGACAGCAGCAGGCCGGCCATCCGGGCGAACACGGCCGCCGGCTCGTCGGTCAGCGGCAGTTCGGGATTCACGCGGCACCGCCTCCACCGGCCCCTCCGCCGACCGGGGTTACCCGGACGCCGGGTACCCGACCGGCCGATCACGGCGAGGTGCGGCGGCCCGCGATCGCCGGCCCGGACCAGGCGGAACAGGCTGCCCGCTCGCTTTCCTCCCCGGAAGCGAGGACCGTCGACCCCATGACCTCTTCCACGTCCCGTTCCGAGCCGGCGCGGGAGGACGCCGCGCGCCGCTTGCTGGAGCGCGTGCAGCTGCGGGCGGAGGCGAACGAGGCGGTCGGCATCCTCCAGGTCTGGCACGCGTGCCGGCGTGACCAGGCCCGCGACGACCTCGACGTCACCGGGACCGCCGGGGGCCAGGAGGGCGAGGCCCGCCGGATCATCGCGGTGGTGAACGACGCCGCGGACGGCCGGGCCGACCCCGACGCCCGCTGGGACTGAACCCGTCCGGTCCGCCCGGCTCCGGTGCCGGGTCGATGCCGCGGTCGGTCCCCACGCGGGCGACGTCCGCCGGACCGGGCCGAGCGGTCCCGGACCGCCCGCAGTTCTCCGGCCCCCTCCCCGGTCTCGAACGCCTCCGCCCGGAGCTCCCGTAGTGCAGTTCTTCCCACGCCGCCGCCCAGTCCACGCTCGCCGCGCCCAGGTCCTGCCCCCGCGAGCTCCCGGGGCCGTGATGGCCGGACCGTCGAGGGGCGGTCTCCGCCACCGCGCCCGCGCCCAGTCGGGCGCCAGAGCTGCTCACGGCGTCGACCGTCCGCTACCTCCGCGGCCAGATCCTGCCCGCGAGTTGGCGCGCACCGTGATGGCCGCGTCGAACCGGAGCCGTTTCGCCGCGCCGGCCGGGGGAATCCACCGCGCGGAGGTGAGCGTCGATGAGCGACCGGATCGGGGACGGGGCCGCCGGACTCGCGGGCAAGGCGGAGGAGATCGCCGGGCAGGCGACCGGGAACGAGCGTTGGGTCGCCGAGGGAAAACGCGAGCAGGACGCGGCACGCGAACCGGCCGCGCCCGGGGAATCCGCCGAAGACCCGGACCAGGAACCGACGGGGTAGGACCGCCGCTCAGGTGAGGTCGAGGAAGGTCTTCCCCCGAGATCGCGGGTAGCCGTGCGGGCGATTCCCGACCGCGCACGATCGGAAGGAAACGAAGATGTCCGAACAGGATGCCGTCCGCTCGGAACAGCAGGAACAGCTCGAACTGGACGACGACCGCGCACCGGATGGCCTCGACTCCCGCGCCTGGGAACGGGAAAACCCGGAGGCCGGCTCGGCGGCGCAGCGTCCGATTCAGCTCGAACCGGTCGGCGGCGACGGCCCGCCGGTCGACACCGAGCCCGACGAGGTGGCCGTCGACGCCGGTCCGGCCCCGGCCGCCGGGCCCGAACAGGGTGCACTGCACGTCGAGGACGAGCCGCGCTGATCCCTGCCGGGCCACGCCGCCCGCGGCCGCGTAGAGCCGTCCGGGACCACCCGGCCCGTCAGCCGCCGCGCTGGACGACCGCCGTGGTCAGGGTCGCCGCGATCAGTTCGAGGTCGCGGTCGGTGACCTCCGCCGCGTCGGCCAGCCGGTGCCGCAGCTCGTCGCGGGTGATCACGTCACTGGCTCCGGCGGTCTCCGCGCCGGCGGGTTCGACGCGGATCCGGCCCCCGGTCAGCACCAGCACCGGGTCGGGTATCGGCGACGCGAGCAGCTCGCGCAGGTCGTCGGCGGTCACTTTCAGCATCGGTTCCTCCGGTTCGTCGAGCGACCCGGGTACCCGGCGCGGCCGTGGAGAACCGTCGACGTCAGGGGTACCGGCGTCCGTGGCGAATGCGTTGCCCGCCGCCCGGCGAGTGCGGGGTTAGCGCACCTGCTGCCGGGTATGTCCGGCGCGAAGCCAGACCACCCCCGGAAGGAAAGCCATGTCGACAGGTACCCCCACCCGCACCGGCCGCACCGCCGGTCAGCTCGCCGCGACCGTCGTCGCGGTCGTCTTCCTGCTCGTCGGCGTCCTCGGGTTCGTCCCCGGGATCACCACGAACTACGACCAGCTGAGCTTCGCCGGGCACGACTCCATGGCCATGCTGCTCGGCGTGTTCATGGTGTCCGTGCTGCACAACATCGTCCACCTGCTCTTCGGCGTCGTCGGCCTCGCCGCGGCCCGCACCCCGCGCGGCGCGTTCCTGTACCTGGTCGTCGGCGGCGTCGTCTACCTGGTGCTGTGGCTCTACGGGTTGCTGATCAACCACGACAGCGACGCCAACTTCGTCCCGGTCAACGGCGCCGACAACTGGCTCCACCTCGGCCTCGGGATCGGGATGATCGCGCTCGGCCTGCTCACCGGCCGGACCGCGCGAGGCGCCCGGGGGCCGCGGACCACCGCGTGATCCCGGTTCCCCGAACGGAACGCGGACGCCGGGGCGGGCAAGCGCTCGTCCCGGCGTCCGCATCCCGGGAGCCGTTGCCCGGCAACGGGTTGAGCACCACCATCAGGGCGATCCCGCGACGGCGCCCGTCCTGCGCAGCTCGCGCCCGCGCCGGGCGTACCACTGCGCGGCGATCACCGCGGCCAGCGCCAACTCGGCCAGATCGCCCCCGTAGTACATGACTTCCGCGGCGATCCGCGCATCGGCGTCCGCGAGCGCGACACCGGGTGGCGGCGCCAGGTACAGCGTCTTGGCCAGCACGGCGTGCGCCGCCGCGGCGGCCACGAGCGTCGCGGCCCGCAGGGCCGCCCCGTACCGGTGCCGCACCGGATCCAGCTGGCACAGCGAAGCCGCGAACAGCACGCCGACCAGGAACACGTGCAGCTGCACCACCCCGTGCAGCCAGGGATTCCGTTCCGTCGCGGCGTAGAGCCCGGTCCGGTAGAGCACCCACAAGCCGCACGCCTCCAGGAGGGCCGCCACGGGCGGGAACACCAGGACGGCGGCGAACCGTGACGTCAGCACCCGCTTGAGCCGGCGTCGCGCCCGCGTCGGTGCGGCACGCAGCAGCACCGTCGCCGGCCGGCTCAGCACCAGGAGCACGGGCGCGATCATGCCCAGCAGCACGTGCTGCACCATGTGCCCGGCGAACCCCGGCACCCCGCCCGCACCCAGGACCACGACCCCACCCGCCGCGAACGCCAGGTCGCGCGCCACCGGCCAGCGGTCCCCGCGCCGACGGAGCCGCGCGGTGCCCGTTTCGTAAGCGACGACGGCGATCAGGACGACCGGGGCGGTGTGGTGCAGCACCGTCAGGCCGTCCTGGACCGCGCGGAGCGGAGCAACCACACCCCCGCGGCCAGCAGGACGACCGCGACGACGTTCCACGTCCAGTCGTACGGCGCGAGGTCGACGTCGTAGCGGATCTGGTGCAGGCCCAGCAGCTTGTGCTGGATCGTGCCGTCGTAGAGCTGGAACGCCCCGGCGGCGGCGAGGATCCCGCCGGCCGTGGCCCGGCCGGAAAGCCGGTCGCCGCGGCGCAGGTCGGCCACCACCACGAAGCCCAGGACGAGCGCGACCCAGCCGAAGGCGTGGAACAGCCCGTCGGAGACCAGGCCGGCGTCCGTCGTCGAGCGGTCGTAGAAGTGGTGCCAGTGCAGCAATTGGTGGAACACCGTCTCGTCGGCGAAGGCCGCGACCCCGACGCCGATCGCGGCGCCGGCCCAGCCGGACCGGGCGCGGCGGACTTCGCGGCGTACGGGGACTTCGTGGCTCACAGGGCCAGCACCTCGCCGCGCTGCAGCAGGTGCACTTCGGTGCGCGGTTTCCGGATCCGGACCTCCTGCAGGAAGTTCGACACCGGCGACCGGAAGAGGCCGTAGTCGTCGAAGTGCACCGGCACGGCTCGCCGCGGCTCCAGCAGGTTCAGCAGGTCGACGCCGCCGCGGTGGTCCAGCGTGACCAGCACGCCGAAAGCACGCGTGCCGCCCAGGTGCACCACGGCCAGGTCGAGGTCGGGGAACCGGTCGCGGATCGTGCCCAGCTCGTCGTGGAGGACGGTGTCGCCGCTGAGGTAGATCCGCAGCGGGTCCGCTTCCGGGGTGGCCCGGTACTCAAGCACGCTGCCCATCACCGGGGGCAGGACGCGGTCGAGGACGCCGGGGCCGTGCCGGGCGGGCACCGAAGTGACCGTCAGCCGGGCGTCGCCGTCGGAGAACGACTCGGAGTGCCACGTGGGCAGCGGGAGCGGCGCGTGGAACCCGCGGCGTTGCAGCCGGGCGGCCGCGTGCCCGGTGGTCAGGATCGGGACGTCCCGGGGCAGTTCCCGGGACGCGACGCGGTCGAAGTGGTCGCCGTGCAGGTGCGACAGCACCACCGCCGTCAAGGGCGGGAGATCCCGCGGCTGCAGCGCGGGTTCCGTCCGCCGTCGCGAGAACAGGCCTTGGCCGAAGTACGACCATTGCCCGCGGTGCAGGAAGTTCGGATCGGTGAGCAAGGTGAACGGCCCCAGCCGGAGCAGCGTGGTGGCCGTGCCGACGAAGGTCAGCGAGTCCCCCGAGGGCAGGTCGAGCGGAGACATCGGTGTGCTCCTTTCGCGCCGGAGCAGGGCGGCTACCCCGGCCTGAGCGGGGTAACCGCCTCCTCGGGGCGAGCGGGGTCCGGCGATGACGTGAACGACCCTTTCACCTCATCTGGCGAGGTGAAAGGGTCGTTCACGGCGTCCGCGCCGCGGCGATCCGGCCGTGGTTCAGAGGCGCTGCTTGAGCAGCTGCTTGCCTTGCTCGGCGCCCTTCTGGCTTTCTCCTTGCGCCCGGCGGAAGAACTCCGCCAGCTCGGTGTCGCCGTCTCGCTCGGCGTCCTGCGCGTAGGTCTCCATGCGCAGCGCGTTGCTCAGGCACGCTTCCGTGAACCAGATGAGGTTGTAGTCCTTGTCGCGCGTTCCGGTCGTCTGGCCGGTTTCGGTGGTCGACACGACGACTCCTCTCGTTGGGGGGTGCGCGGCCGGGTACCCGCCGGGTGGGCCCCTACACCGGGTTTCGCGGGCGCGTGGCGGGGAAGCCATCCGGTGCCACCGAAGAAGGGAGCGGCGATGCCCGGACGCGACGACCTGCCCAGCACGCTGCTGCGTTCCCCGCGCAAGGCCCAGGACACCTGGGTCGCGGCGCACGACTCCGCGCTCGAGACCTACGGGCCGGGGCGCCGGGCGCAGCAGACCGCGTACGCCGCGGTGAAGCACTCGTTCGAGAAGGTCGGCGACCACTGGGAACCGAAGCCGCGCCGTGGCCCGTCCGACGACCAGGCGGCCGGCGGCGCGGGGCAGCGCGAGCGGCCGACCCACGGAGGTGTCGACGCCCGCGCCGGCAAGACGCACCTCTACGAGCGGGCCAAGCAGCTCGGCATCCCCGGGCGGTCCCGGATGTCGAAGGAAGAATTGGTTGAGGCGCTGGAGAAGGCAAGCCGCCGCGAAACCGCGCGAGCCCGGAAGTAGCCCGACACCACCGGCTCGCGGAGACGGGGCAGCTCGCCGTGGTCAGGTCGCCCAGAGGGCCGGTTCGGGAGCTGCCGCGCGTGAACCACCCGACCGGCCGACACCCACCGGGAAGACCGCGTCAACGTTCACCGGGCCAACGCGGACACCGCGCACAGGGCCGCCCAGCCCGTCGCGAAGGCGGCGACCTTCCGGCGCGCCGCGCGGTCCGGCAGGGAAAGCCCGAAGATCAGCGCGTCGGAGAGGTCGGCGGCCACCCGTCCCGCGACGGCCAGCCGCAGGGGCCGGCCGGGCGGAGCGGCCATCATCACGACGCCGATGACGACGTCGCGGGCGCCGATCCCGCCGATCAGCGGGCGGACGCCCGGTGGGACCTCGCCGGTCGCGGTGGTCAGCCCGCACGGTTTCGCGAGCAGGCGTGGTGCCGCGATGATCGCGAGGCTGTAGGCCGTGGTGGCCCCACCGAGGATGCGGGTGAGCAGCGGCATGACGGCCTCCTCGGCCGATCGGGGGTGATCCGGCGACGGTGTACCCGGCGACCGGTCCGGGAAACGCCTTGACGGGCAAGGGAATCACCCGCGGAGGTCCGGGCGGCGACGGCCCGCACGACCGAGTACGGCGAACCCGGCCGCCGGGCCGGTACGTGGTCGCCGACGGCGGTCCGGGCATCGGCCACGGACCCGGACTCGCCTCGGCAGTGGTCAGCGCGCCGGGCACCCGTCCTCGCCGGTTCGGTTCGGGAAGAACTCGAACCGCCCGCGCCGACCACTCGCCCTCGCCACCTCGATCCCCACAAAGACCCGAACCAGCCACACCGGACACGCCCCCGCCACCTCGGCCCCCGCAAGAACACGAACCGGCCGCGCCGGCCCTCTCCGTGGCGTCGGCGGCCGGGTGATGCCGAGAGGTGTGAGCGTCGCGAAAAGTGGGTAGTAGTGAGCGTGCGCAAGATCATCGGTGGCCTGGCCACCGTCGCGTTGCTGATTTCGACGGCCGCCTGCGGCGCCGCCGACGCACCCGACGCCGAAGCGGCCGCTCGGCACTTCGTCACCGCTGCCGCGGCGGGCTCGGACACCGAGACCTGCGCCTTGCTCGCCCCGCGGGCCCGCGACGCCCTCGGCCCCGCCGGGTGCGGGCCGGTGCTCGCCGAACTGCCCCACGCTCCCGTCGTGTCCGTCTCGGCCTGGGGCGACGAAGCCCAGGCCCGCTCCACGGCCGACACCCTGTTCCTGCACGACTTCCCCGACGGCTGGCGCGTCACCGGCGCCGGCTGCCGTCCCCGCAACGAGCAGGTCTACGACTGCACGGTCGGTGGACGATGAAGGCCCGGCCGGTCTTCGCCGCCTACCTGGTCCTGGTCCTCGCCGGGCTGGCGTACTTCATCCTGATCGGGGCGCTGGGCCGATGAGCATCCGGACCTTCGCCCGCGACAACGGCCTCTCCCTCGCCTTCGGCGGCCTGTTCCTGATCAGCCTCGCCGGTCAGACCTGGTCCGGCCTCGCCGACTTCAACGACCGGCAACTCGCCCACGGCACCCAGCCGATCGGGCTGCTCGACTACCTCACCTCGTCGTCGTTCGCCGTCGACGTCGCCGAGAACTGGCAATCCGAATACCTGCAGTTCTTCCTCTACGTCTTCGCCACCGTCTGGCTGGTGCAGCGCGGCTCCCCCGAGTCCAAGCCCCTGGCCAGGGCCGGGCCGGAAAGCGATCAGGACCAGCTGCTCGGGCGCCACGTGCACAGCGGCTCACCGCGGTGGGCGAAAGCGGGCGGCTGGCGGACCGCCGTGTTCGCGCGCTCCCTGGGCCTGGTCATGGCCGGGATCTTCCTGCTTTCCTGGCTCGCCCAGTCCGTGGCCGGGGTGAGCGCGTACAACGCGGAGCAGCTGAGCGACTTCGGCGACCCGGTCTCCTGGGGCGGGTACCTCGTATCGGCCGACTTCTGGAACCGGACGCTGCAGAACTGGCAGTCCGAGTTCCTCGCCATCGGTTCGATGGCGGTGTTCAGCGTCTACCTGCGCCAGCGCGGCTCCCCGGAGTCCAAACCGGTCGGCGCGGAACACGGCGTCACGGACGAATCGGGCTGAAGGCCCCCATTGCGCACCTGGCCGGAAAGCCTCGCTGCCGTAAGTCGCTGGTGATCTCGTAACGTTACTCGTGATTATTTCTCCACATTCACTGAATCGGGTGGAACTGGCGATTGCTGCTATTGGTGTCGCTTCTTCCGGCGTAATCTCTGTCGTTCTGGGCGCGATCCGGGCTCGACCGATCAGAGGCGGCGACCGTACGGCATGGATGCGGACAGTCCGCTCAGCTGTGACCTGTCCGAACTGCAAGGGGCGACGATCGTCCGCCCGGCGGGTGTGCTGGACATCCGCACCTATCCGGTCCTGCGCGACGCACTACTCAAGTGCGCGGCCGATCAGCCTCGCGCGGTGATCGTCGACCTCGGTCAGCTCGAGATCACCAGCGACTACCTCGCCAGCGTGTTCATCACGGTGTGGCTGCGCGTCACGCAGTGGTCGTCGATGCGGCTGGTGGTGGTTCCCGGGGCGGCGCACGGAACGCTGTCGTGGCCCGGCCCGATGCGGCGCTTCGTCGCGGTCGAGCCCACCGTGCTCGCCGCGCTGGACAACCTCGGCGAGCCGCCGCCCCGCCGCCGCGCCGAATTGTGGTTGCCGTCCTCGCCGCGAAGCGTCCCCGCGGCGACGCGGTTCGTCACCGACACCTGCGGCAACTGGGACATCGAGGCGCTGACGGCGCCGGCCGCGACCGTGGCCGGCGAACTGGTGGAAAACGCCGCCGAACACGCCCGGTCACCGGCACGCCTGCGCCTCGAACTGCGGCAGGGCCGGCTGACCGTCGCGGTCGCCGACGACGACTCCCGGCCCGTCTCACTGCCCCGGCCGGGCCCGCGGACGCCGGAACCGCGCAGCGGGCTGCGGCTCGTCGCCCACCTGGCGCACGCGGCCGGCTGGTCCCGGACGCACTCCGGCGGCAAGGTGGTCTGGGCCGTGCTCCGGCTGCCCCGCGCGCCTCGATGATCACCCCGCGCGGCGGATCACGGGGTTCCCACCGCGCCGAAGACCCGGGTGAGGCTTTCTTCGGTGTCGGCGCCGACCTTTTCGAACACGACCTTCGCGATCGGCGCGCCCAGTTTCGCGGCGCCCTGGAACTCGATCGTGGCGTGGTAGGTGAGGGTGCTGCCGCTGCCCGCCGCGGTGACGCCGATGTCGTCGGTCGTGGTGGCGGTGTCGTTGCGGCCGCTGAACACGACGCGTCCCGGTTCCAGGCGGGTGAGCTCGTAGGTCAGCTCGGTCTGCACCCCACCGATCTTCGAGACGTTGCGCCAGCGGGCACCCACCTCGATCGGCCCGGCCCCCAGCCGGTCGCACGAGCGGGTGCCGGGATCCCACTCGGTCGCGTTGCCGAAGTCCTTCAGGTAGTCCACGACTTCGTGCGGCGCGGCGGCGACGGTGAACGTGCGGGTGACTTCGACCACGAGCGGACCTTCTTTCCGTGACGGTCGGACACTGCGTTTCCTCGACGGATACCCGGGCTTCTGCCACCCAAACCGTTGCATAACCGTTGCACTGGTCACCCGTCGGTGCTGTTTGCCGCCCCGTCCGTGCCGGGTAAGCCCGAACTGGCCGGGAGTCGCCCGGAACAGCCGAACTTTTGCCGAGGAGGCCGAAAATGGCTGCAGTAGCGCACTACATCGAGGTCGAAGCCCCCGCCCAGGCGTGTTATGACTGGTGGCGGCCGCTGACCCGGCTGCCGCAGGTCTTTTCCGACGTCAAGTCGGTCGAGGCCGTGGACGGTGACGCCACCCGCACCCGCTGGAAGGTCGACGGGCCGGCCGGGACGTCGGTGGAGTGGGAAGCCCGCATCGTCGACGACGCGCCGCCGCACAAGATCGCGTGGACCACGGTGGACGATGCCGATCCCGACGTGAAGAACTCCGGCGTCGTCCGCTTCGACGACCAGGGCAACGGCCGCACCGGCGTCGAGATCTCCCTGGACTACTCGCCGCCGGCCGGAAAGCTCGGCGAAGCGGTCGCTTCGCTGCTGGCCGACCCGCAGAAGAAGGTCGAGCGTGCCGCCGCCGAGTTCAAGACGGTCATCGAAGCCCGCTGACGCGTGAACCCCGGTCGCCGGCGGCGGCCGGGGTTCAGTCCCGGAACCGGCAGACGGTGACCGGCTCCCACGGCCCGCCGAGGTAACGCCAGACCGCGATGCCCGTGGCCCGCGCCGTCGCCGGGCCGAAGTTCCCCCGCACCGCCCGCATCGTGGCCGCCGCGACGTGGGCATCGACCTTGTTCTGGATGGTGACGTGCGGCCGCAGGGGCTGCCGGTCCTGCGGCGTCAGCCACGGCCGCCAGCGGTCGCGGAGCGTCGCGTGCAGGTCCGGTAGTTCCGGCGCGGAGACCGCGAGCGCGACCCCGCGGCCGAGAGAGCGAACCCCGGCCACCGCCAGGGAGAACGCCGGCGTGCCCCCGGCGACGTCGGAGCAGTCGGCGAGCACCGGGCCGGCGAACTCGCCCGGGAGGGCGTGGAAGAGCGTCAGATGGGCCCCGACGACCAGCCGCCCGGGCGGGAACCAGGTGCGGCGCACCGCGTCCCAGGCGTCCTGCGTGTCCTGGTCGACGGTCAGCGTGACCACGAGCGGCGACGCGGTCACCGGTCGATCGCGTCCAGGCAGTACCGCAGCAGGCGTCCGGGCTCCCCGGGCGCCGGGCGGGTGCCGGGCAGCAGGTGCGCGGGCCGCTGCCGCCGGTCGTGCCAGAACCGTCCCGACGGCGGCGCGGGCCGGGTCGCGGCCAGCCACACCGCGGTGTCGGCGCCTTCCGCCGGAGACCGCAGAGCCGGGCCGACGAGCCGGCGGAAGGCCGGGAGCGAGCCGGCCAGCCCCGGGGTGTCCGCCCAGCCGGGGTGCAGGCTGTGCACGGCGATGCCGTCGGCCCGCCAGCGCTCGGCCAGCAGCGGCGTGAGCTCGACCTGCATGCGTTTGGTGCGCGCGTACGCGGTGGCGCCGCGATAAGTCCCTTGCCGGTACTCGGGATCGGCGACGGCGAGGGACTGCGTGTACATCCCGCCGGACGACATCAGGAGGACGCGCGCACCGCCGGGAACGCGCAGCGCGGACCCCAGCAGCTCGGTCAGCAGGAGCGGCCCGAGCACGTGAGTGGCCAGTGTGAGCTCGTGCCCGTCCACGCTTTCCTCGCGCTTCGGCGGCAGCACCCCGGCGTTGTGCACGAGCACGTCCACGCGGGGCTCCCGGGTCGCGAACTCGCGCACCGAGGCGAAGTCGGCGACATCGCACCGCGCGACCCGGGCCTGCGCACCCGGCACGGCCGCGCGGATCCGGGCGAGGGCCGCCTCGCCCCGGCCGAGGTCGCGCACCACGAGCACCACCTCGGCGCCCACGCGGGCCAGTCCGGTCGCCGTGGCCTCGCCGAGGCCGGCACTCGCCCCCGTCACGAGCGCGACGCGGCCGTGCAGGGCGTCGGGGGCGGGGTCGTCGTCCGGCCAGCTCCGCCGGCGCAGCGCGTAGCCGAGGCGTGTGTAGCCGGCGACGACGGACCGGTCGAGCAGCGTGTCCACCAGCGTCGACGGCTTCACGTCAGTTCAGCACCACGATCGCGGCGTTGAGCGCCGTCGCGAACGAGGTCCAGGCCAGGTAGGGCACCTGCAGGCCGGCGGCGACCGGCGAACGGCGGCGGAAGACGAGCAGGGTGGCGACGATGGCGGCGTCGAGGACCACGATCTCGATCAGCGCCACGGTGTAGGCACCGGCGGCGAAGAACAGCGGTGTCCACGCCGCGTTGAGCACCAGCCCGGCGGCGTACCAGGCGAACTCCCGCCGGGTTCCGCCGGCGCGCCAGTACAGCCAGCCGGACACGGCGATCAAGACGTAGAAGACCGTCCACACCGGACCGAACAACCAGGACGGCGGGGCCCACGACGGCTGGTTCAGCGCGATGTAGACAGCGCGCGACCGCGTGGCGGCGAGGCTGCCGACCACGGCGACGGCGGCCACCACGGCGAGGAAACCGGCCAGGACGACCGGAGCCGGGGCGGAGCGGTGCACGGTCGTCATGCCGGCGCCCACCTTTCGATGCAAATACGATCCACAGGGGGCCGAGCGTAACTTCGCCGCGGCCGGGGCGCAGCTTCAGCGCCGTGGCCCGGCAACGAAAATGGCCGGCCGAGGGGGTGCGGTGCACCACGTCGGCCGGCCATTTCGTCACTTCCCGGAAAGGTGACTCACTCCGGGGGCGGCGGCGGTCCGGCCGGCGCCTTGCGGGGCATCAGAGCGACGATCGGGATGCTGAGCGCGGTCACGGCCAGCACGACGATCAGGGTCACGGTCATCGCGTGGGCCATCCCCGAGCCGGCGGCGGCCTGGAAGAAGATCGACGTGACCACGGCCGAGCCGATCGCCGAAGCGAGCTGCTGGATCGAGCTGAGCGAACCGCTGGCGCTGCCGGCTTCTTCCGGCTTCGCGTCGCCGAGGGCGACCGTGGGGATCGTGGCGAAGCTGAAGCCGATGCCGACCCCGATGACGAGCAGCGCCGGGGCCAGCGCCCACAGGCTGACGTCCGTGCCGTAGGCCGCGACGAGGGCCAGGACCCAGCCGCACCCGACGACGGCGACGGTCAGGCCGATGAAGACGAGCCGGCGGCCCAGCTTGGCGACCAGTCCGCCCATGGCCGCGAACCCGGCGGCGATGAGCCCCAGGGTGAGCGGCACCAGGCCGAGCGACGTGGTCCGGGCACTGGCGTGCAGACCTTCCTGCAGGAACAGCGACAGCACGAAGATCAGGCCGGTGCCGGCGGCGAACGCGACCAGGCCGACGAGCATGCCGGAGGTGAAACCCCGGTTCTTCAGGAGCGACGGCATGATGAGCGGGTCGGCCGCCGTGCGCTGGCGGTAGGCGAAGGCGACGAAGAACAGGACGCCGACGACGATCGAGACGATGGCGATCGCGCCCCAGCCGTTGGTCGAGCCCTCGATCAGGCCGTACAGCAGCCCGAGCATCGTCACCGCGAGCAGGCCGGAACCCCAGCCGTCGACGACGGTGGACCGGTCGCCGTCGTCGTCACGCGGCAGGACCTTGGCGGCCACGATCAGCCCGATGATGCCGAGCACGAGGTTCAGGAGGAAAATCGGGCGCCAGGTCAGGCCGAAAATGTCGGCGCTGATGATGAATCCGGCCAGCACCGGACCGGCCACACTGGAAATACCGAGCACCGGGCCGAACAGGCCGAACGCTTTGCCGAGCATTTCCCGGTCGAAATTCTTCGTCATGATCGCCATGCCCTGCGGAATCAGCAGGGCGCCGAACGCTCCCTGCGCGACCCGGGCGACGATGAGCAGAGCCGGGTCGGGCGCGAACCCGGCGACCGCCGACGCGAGGGTGAACCCGGCCACGCCGAGCAGGAAGAGCTTGCGCTGGCCGAACTTGTCACCCAGCCGCCCGCCGACGACGAGCAGGACACCCATGGCGAGCATGTACGCCGGGCCCAACCACTTGATCAGGCTCTCCCCGCCGCCGAGCTCGGCGGCGATGGTCGGAGCGGCGATGTTCGTGACTGTTGCATCGATCACGTCGAGGGCGTCGGCAAGCAGCACCACCCCCAGGATCGCCCACATCAGGCGGCTGGAGCGGCTTGTGGCGACCGCGCCCGGCTCCTTCACGGTTGTCATGAGGAACGTCCTTCTCGGCTCTGTCGGGGCGCCCCTTCTGGGCGACCTCTCATCCGTACTACGAACACCCCTGACTCGATCCGACACCGCATTCGAAAGAATTTCCGGAACGTCAGGTGCGCGTTCGTCTGACACACTCACGACGACACCGGCGAGCCAATGGCGGCCCGGAGACGTCGATCTCGAGCAGGGCAGGTGTTCATCGTTCCGAAGGACGTCGGGCACTGCACCTTCGAAGTTGCGCAAGTTGTACGCGCTGCACTCGCCGATGAGCTGGCTGTAGCCGACATTTCCGGCACTCGCGGGCCGGCGGTGCGCGGATTCCGGCGCAATTCCGAGCTGTTTCAGCTGATCGCGACGGCGGGACAGGCTCACGGCGATAGTCGCGTGATCCGAGCTACCCCAGCTGGTCGCGACGACGGGTCAGATACGCAGTCTCAGCGGTGTTCCCAGCCAACTCGATGGCCCGGCCATAAGCCACCCGCGCCTGCCAGCTCCGCCCGCCCGGCGCAACAACACAGCACGGGAGGAGGCGTGAAAGCAACCGGCCAAGGTGTACCCCGATTCCGACACCGGGCCGACCACCCGCGAGCGTGAGTCCCAGCTACCCCAGCTGGTCGCGACGACGAGTCAGATAAGCAGTCTCGGCGGTGTTCCCAGCCAACTCGATGGCCCGGCCGTAAGCCACCCGCGCCTGATCGTCCCGGCCCGCCCGCCGCAGCAGCTCCGCGCGGGTCGCGTGAAAAGCGTGGTACCCCGCCAAAGTGTCCTCGAGCCGGTCCACGGCGGACAGTGCCACCTCCGGGCCGTCGAGCTCGGCGACCGCGATCGCCCGGTTGAGGGCGATCGTCGGGGAGGGGTCGATGCCGACGAGCTGGTCGTAGAGGGCGAGGACCTGCGACCAGTCGGTGTCGCCGATGTCGCCGGCGGAGGTGTGCACGGCGTTGATCGCCGCGAGGATCTGGTAGCGGCCCGGAGCGACCCCGGCGGCGGCCGCGGCGAGCCGCTCGCGCACCAGCCGGTGGCCCTCGGCGATCAGCGTCGCGTCCCACGCCCGGCGGTTCTGCTCGGCCAGGGGAACCAGCTCACCGGCGGCCGAGAGCCGGGCCGGGCGGCGGGCCTCGGTGAGCAGCATCAGCGCCAGTAGCCCGGCCACCTCGCCGTCGTCCGGCAGGAGGGCACGGATCACGCGGGTGAGCCGGATCGCCTCGGCGGTCAGGTCGTGCCGCACCGGGTCGGTGTCGGGGCCGGTCGCCAGGTAACCCTCGTTGAACACCAGGAACAGCACGGCGAGCACGCCGGAGACGCGTTCCGGGAGATCCTCGGCGGACGGCACGCGATAGGGGATGCGCGCCGCTTTGATCTTGGCTTTCGCGCGGGTGATCCGCTGCCCCATGGTGCTTTCGGCCACCAGGAAGGCGCGGGCGATCTCGGGCATGGTCAGGCCGCCGACCATCCGCAACGTCAGCGCCAGGCGGGCTTCCATCGCCAGCGCCGGGTGGCAGCAGGTGAAGATCAACCGGAGCCGGTCGTCGTCGACGGCGCCGAGCGGTTCGGGCGGGCTGTCGTCGTGCGCCAGCCCGGCTTCCTTGTGCTTGTCGTCGCGCTTGCTCTCGCGCCGGAGCCGGTCGATGGCCTTGCGCTGGGCGGTCGTGGTCAGCCAGGCGCCGGGGTTGGGCGGCACGCCGTCGGCCGGCCACCGCTCGACGGCGGTCGCGAACGCCTCCGCGGCGGCTTCCTCGGCGATGTCGAGATCGCCGAAGCGCCGGGCCAAGGCGGCGACCACGCGGGCCCACTCTTCGCGGTGAGCGCGGGTGACGGCCTCGCCGACGTCGGCCACGCTCATTCGCCCAGGACCGGCCGGACCTCGACCTTCCGGTTGCAGGCCGCCGAACCCTCGGTCGCGAGCTTGACCGCGACGTCGAACGAGGGTGCTTCGATGATCCAGAACCCGGCGAGGTACTCCTTCGACTCCAGGAACGGACCGTCGGTGATCACCGCCTGCTTGCCCCGGTTGTCGATGACGGTGGCGTTGTCGGGTGTTCCGAGCCCGCCGGCGAAGACCCAGTTGCCGCCGGCCTTGAGCCGGTCGTTGAACTCGTCGATCGCCGCCTCCTCGTCCGGGTCGGCGAGGCTCGGCCGGTCGTGGACCACGGAAAGCAGGAACTGCATCCGGAACATCTCCTCTGGAGTCGGGACCGCGGTCAGGATGCCACTGCCCGGCACCCGCCGCTCGCCCGCCCCGGTGGGCGTTCCGGACGGTTCGGCACCGTCCGGAACGCCCAACGAATCAGGTGGCGACGAACTGCACGTGCCACTCGCCGCCGCCGTAGGGCGGCGCGAAGACACCGAGGTCGCCCTCGAACGGCGCCGGCTTCCACGGGCCGAGCACCCGCAGCTGGCAGGTGCCGACCGGCATGTCCTTGAAGGTCGCGTAGCCGCTGGCGTCGGTCCGGGCGTAGGCGCGGATGGTGCCGCCCTCGAGGAGCACCAGGTTGCGGTTGGCCAGGCCTTCGCCGGCGTCCAGCGTGCTGTTGCCGTTCTTGTCGAGCCAAACCTGTCCGTGGGAGTCGGCCCGCATGCCGGGCACCTTGGCGGTGACGGAGATGTACGGGGCACCACCGGTGTGGCCGTCACCGGCGGTGCAGTCGAGCCCGGTCGTACAGCACGCCCGCGACCCGCTCGGTGCCCCGCGCCATCGGCAGGGTGACCCGCTGGATGTTGTCGCTGTAGTCGACGTCCTGCCCGGTGTACACCTCGACGTGCACGACCGGGTCGCCGGAGAACGTGCCCAGCTGCCCGGTCAGGTGGAAGGTCCGGGTCTCCCCCTGCGCGACGGGCGCGCCGGTCCCGCCGTCCGCGAGGTCACCCCATCGGCCCCGGTCGATCCACAGCGGCGTCCCGGACTCCGTGTAGGCGGTGCCGAACGTCCCGAAGGCGACGGCGTCCCCGATGTTGCTCACCGTCACGTCGAGTGCGACGGTGTCGCCGGACAGCCGGCGGTCCTGCTGCGCGACCACGGTGACCTCGAGGTTCGGGCCGGAGGCGGCCGACGCGGGCGCGGCCTTGTGGGTTGTCCGGACGAATCCAGGACCGGTCCGGACGCCCGGGGAGGGCGGAACGTTCCGCGGGAGCGGTACGGCAACCTTTCCCGCGCTTCGAGCGTTCCGGGCACCCGAGGACCCTCCCGGCCCAGCGCCGTCCTCAGTGGACGGTGCGCGAAGGACGGCTCAGTCCGGGAGGCCGGCGCCGATGCCGTCGAGGAGGAAGCCGAGGCCGGTCCGGAAGGTCTCGTCGGCGTCCAGGTGGGCCGCGTCGCGGACGACCGTCTCCAGCGCGGGGAACCGGCCGGTCGCGAACATGCGCTCGAGGTAGGGCCCGTAGGCGGCCTGCCACTGCCGCTGGTTCATCCCGGAGGCTCGTTCGGCGCGCCGCTCGGCGGTCTCCCGGCGCACCGTGCCGATCACGTACGCGTCGACCGCGGTGACCACCGGCATGACGATGTCCACGTCGACGTCGCCCAGCGCGGCCAGCACGGCTTCGCCCCTGGCCAGCGCGTTCGGCCCGAGCTGGGGCCGGCCGCCGATCAGGTCGGCCATCCATTCGTGCCGGTGCACGGCGCGCCGGGTCAGCTCGGCGACCGAGGTGAGCACCTCCCGCCAGCCGTCGCCGGCCGGCCGGATCTCGGCGTACACCGCGTCGACCATCAGGTCGAGCAGCTCTTCCTTGGTGCCGATGTAGCCGTACAGCCGCATCGGCCCGACGTCCAGCGCGGCGGCGACCTTGCGCAGCGACACGGCTTCCAGGCCGTGCGCGTCGGCCAGCCCGAGCGCCGCCCGGACGATCCGCTCCCGGCTCAGCGGGGCCGGCACCGGTCGTTCCGGCGGCTCCGGCCGTTCCCACACCACCATGCCGGTGACAGTACAACGCATCCTTCGATACACTGTATTTGGCAATACACCGTATCGAAGGGGGAACCATGGCGATCGCCATCGTCGGAGCCGGGCTGGGCGGCCTCGCCCTCGCCCGGGTGCTGCACGTGAAGGGCATCGACGCCGTCGTGTACGAACGCGAGCCGGCACGCGGCGCGCGCGGTCAGGGCGGCATGCTCGACATCCACTCCGGGCAACGGGCGCTGCGCGAAGCCGGCCTGCTCGACCAGTTCTTCGCGATCGCCCGTGGTGAAGGCCAGGACATGCGGCTCCTGGAGCCGGACGGCACTCTCTTGCTCCAGGAGGACACGCCGGACGACGCCCCGCTACTGCGCCCCGAGGTCGACCGCGCCGATCTGCGCGCCCTGCTGCTGGATTCCCTGCCCGGTGACGTGGTGCGCTGGGGACACGCGTTCGCCTCCGCCGGTGACGGCCTGGTGCACTTCGCCGACGGCGGCAGCGCGCCGTACGACCTGCTGGTCGGTGCGGACGGCGCGCAGTCCCGGGTCCGCGCGCTGCTCACCGACGCCCGCCCGGAGCACCTCGGCCAGAACGTCGTCGAGATCGGCATCCCCGACATCGACCGCACGCACCCCGACCTGGCGGCGATGGTCGGGCGCGGCAACTACTGGGTGCTCGGCGACGGGAAATCCCTTTCGGCGCAACGCAACGGCGACGGCCGCGTCCGCATCGGCCTCAGCTTCTACCACACCGGCGAAGACTGGTTCGCCACCAGCGGGATCCCGTTCGACGACCCGGCCGCCGCCCGCGCGCGGCTGATCGAGCTGCTCGACGGCTGGGACCCGCGGTTCACCGCGCTGATCGCGGCCTGCGACGACGTGGTCGTGCCGCGGTCGCTCGCCACGCTGCCGATCGGGCTGACCTGGCCGTCGAAGCCGGACGTCACCCTGATCGGCGACGCCGCGCACCTGATGCCGCCGGTGGGCGAGGGCGCGAACATGGCGTTGCTGGACGGCGCCCTGCTCGGCCTCGCGCTGGCCGCGCACCCGGACGACTTCGCCGCCGCCGTCGAGGAGTACGAAAGCGAAATGTTCGAACGCACCGGTGCCGCCGCCCGGATGTCCGCGAAGATGCAGGAACTGCTGATGTCGCCGGACGCCGCGCAGCGATTGCTCGCGTTCTTCCAACCCGGCTGACACCCGGCTGGGGTCCCCCCTATTCGCGACGCCGATTCGGCCGCCACCGTGCCGGAATCCGCCGGGCCGCTGGTAAAACCGGAAGGACGGCCTACGGTTCGACGTGGGCCGTCCGACCGATCGCGGAAGGGGGCCAGATGACCGGCGGCAACGTCTTGCGGCTCGACGTCACCGGCCAGGACGTGCACGGAGAGGGCCGGCTCCTGCGCGCCGAAGGCCCGGCCGGGCTCGTGGAACTGCCCGGCGGCGTCCCGGCGTGGGCGGTCGCGGACGCGGCCACCCTGCGCAAGCTCCTCACCGACCCCCGCGTGTCGAAGGATCCCCGCGCGCACTGGACCGCCTTGCGCGAAGGGCGGATCGGCGAAGACTGGCCCCTGCTGATCTGGGTTTCGGTGCGCAACATGTTCACCACCTACGGCGCCGACCACCGGCGGCTGCGGGCGCTGGTGTCCAAGGCCTTCACCCCGCGTCAGGTGGACGCCATGCGGCCGGACATCGAGCAGCTCACGACGGAGCTGCTCGACCGGCTCGAGCACTCGGGCGCGCACGGGGAGCCGGTCGACCTGCGCGAGGAGTTCGCCTACCCGCTGCCGGTCGAAGTGATCTGCCGGCTCTTCGGCGTGCCGCCCGGCCGCCGGGACGCGATGCGCTCGGCCGTGGACACCATCTTCGACACGACCGTCACCGCCGAACAGGCGCAGGCGAACTCACTCGAGCTGTACGAGCTCATGCGCGGCCTGGTCGCCGACAAGACCGCGCACCCCGCCGACGACCTCACCAGCGCCCTGATCACCGCGCGGGCCGAGGACGCCACCCGGCTCGACGCGGACGAGCTCGTCGACACGCTCATCCTCATGCTCACGGCGGGCCACGAAACCACCGTCAACCTGCTCGACCACGCGGTCACCGCCCTGCTGACCCACCCCGCGCAGCTCGCCGCGGTCCGGCGCGGGGAGCACACCTGGGCCGAGGTCATCGAGGAAACGCTGCGCTGGCAGGCACCGGTGCCGTACCTGCCGTTGCGGTACGCGGTCGAAGACATCGCCCTGGACGACGGCACGATCATCGGCAAGGGCGAAGCGATCCTCGCGGCCTACGCGGCGGCGGGCCGGGACCCGGCCGAGCACGGCGACACGGCGGACGAGTTCGACCTGTCCCGCGAGGACAAGCAGCACCTGGCCTTCGGGCACGGCGTGCACTTCTGCCTGGGCGCTCCGCTGGCCCGCCTCGAAGCCGCCATCGCCCTGCCCGCGCTGTTCGCCCGGTTCCCGGAGCTTCGGCTGGCCGTGGAGCCGGCGGAGCTGGCCACCGTCCCGTCGTTCCTGTCCAACGGCCACACCGCGATCCCGGCGTTGCTCGGCAGGGAAAAGCCGTGACCTGACGCTCGGCGCGGGCCGGTGGTCGCGCCGGAGTCAGTCGCGGCTTGCGTCGCGGGCCCGGTCGATCGCCGGCATGTGCTCCTCCGCCCAGCAACGCAGGGCGGCGAGCGGCACCTCGAGCGAGCACCCCAGGTCGGTGAGGCGGTAGTGGACCTTCGGCGGCACCGTCGGCTCGACCCGGCGCGCCACCAGGCCGTCGCGGGTGAGGCTCTGCAGCGTCACCGACAACATCTTCTGCGACACCCCCGGCATCCGCCGCTGCAGCTCCGCGAACCGGACCTCGTCCGGGCCGGCGTCGGCCAGCACCTTGACCACCATCGACGTCCACTTCGTGCCGATCCGGTCCAGCAGCCGGCGGGTCGGGCACGCCGGGTCGAAGAGGTCGCCGCGCGTGCCCTGGGGCGAGGGGGTCACCTGGAGCTCACCACCTGTCGGGAAAGTGCCGTCTTGGCCGGTCCACAGTCGTTACCTACCGTTAGCCACTAACCAATGGTAACCACCCAGGAGAACCCACGTGCGCGAACACCGGATCACCGCGAACGGCATCGACGTCAACGTCGCCATCGGCGGCCGCGGACCCGCCCTCCTGCTGCTGCACGGCTTCCCGCACACCTGGCGCGTCTGGACCGCGGTCCTCCCGCACCTGACCCCGCACCACCGCGTCATCGCCCCGGACCTGCGCGGCCTCGGCGCGACCACCCGCGCCGACGGCGGTTACGACGCCGCCACCCTCGCCGAGGACGCCGAAGCCCTCCTCGACGCCCTCGGCGAACCGGTCGCGACGGTCGCCGGCATCGACGCGGGTACCCCGCCCGCCTTTTTGCTCGCCCTGCGCCGGCCCGAGCGGGTCCGCCGGCTCGTCCTCATGGAGTCCCTGCTCGGCCGCCTCCCCGGCGCGGAGGACTTCCTCGCCGGCGGGCCGCCGTGGTGGTTCGGGTTCCACGCGGTCCCCGGCCTCGCCGAGACGGTCCTGACCGGGCACGAGGACGGCTACATCGGCTGGTTCCTCGACGCCGGCACCCGCCGGGGCGTGCCCGCCGAGCTCCGGGAGCACTTCGTCGCCGCCTACACCGGCCGTGACGCGCTGCGGTCCGCGTTCGCCCACTACCGCGCGATGCCCGAGAGCGCGCGGCAGATCTCGGAGGCGGTGGCGGCCGCCCGGCTCACGGTGCCCACCACGGCGGTCGGCGCCCACCCGGTGGGCGACGCCCTCGCGCGCCAGCTGCGCCCGCTGACCGACGTCCTCGAATCCCACGTCCTCGACGACTGCGGTCACATCATCCCGCTGGACCGCCCGGACGCCTTGGTGCCGTTGCTGAGGTCCGGCAGCTGATCAGGTTCGCGGTCGCGGTGCGCCGGCTCCCGCTCAGCCGGCTGTGCGGGTGAAAGTCACGTGCGTGACGCCGCTCGGTGACGACGTCGCCTCGACCTGGAAGTCCTTCTCCAGGCCCTCCAGCCCGTCCCACAGGCGCACGCCCCGGCCGAGCAGGATCGGGACGATCACGACGTGCAGGTGGTCGACGAGCCCGGCCTCGAGGAACTCGCGGATCGTCGTGGCGCCGCCGCCGAGGCGGATGTCCTTGCCCTGCGCGGCTTCGCGGGCGACGTCGAGCGCCTCGGCCGGGGACGCGTCGAGGAAGTGGAACGTCGTGCCGCCCTCCATCTCGATCGGCGGGCGCACGTGGTGGGTCAGCACGAACACCGGCGTGTGGAACGGCGGGTTCGGGCCCCACGCCCCCCGCCACTCCGGGTCCTCATGCCACCCGGGGTGCCCGAACTTCCCGGCGCCCATGATCTCGGCGCCGATCCCCGGGTCGTGCTGCCGGATGAAGGCGTCGTCGACGCCGCCGCTGCCGCCGGCCTGCCACCACCCCGTGGTGAACATCCACTCGTGCAGCCGGTCCCCCGCGTGCCCGAAGTGGGCCTCGGCGGTCTGGCCCTCACCGGTGCCGAAGCCGTCGAGGGAGACGGCGAAGTTGTGGACGCGGACGAGTGTCATGGTTTCTGCTCCTCAAGAGATTGTGTGCCCCTGAGCCTGCAGTGGATCGGCCCCTCCGTCCAATGCCGATGGTGATGCCGATCCATAGATAGGGTCGATGCATGCTGGACGTCACCCGACTGCGGGTCATCGACGCGCTCGCGCGGTTCGGCTCGGTCACCGCGGCGGCGAAGGAGCTGCACTACACGCAGCCGACCGTCAGCCACCACCTCGCCCGGCTCGAAGCCGAGACCGGCGCGCAGCTGCTGCAGCGGGCCGGGCGCGGGATCCGGCTCACGCCGGCCGGGCAGCTGCTGGCGTCCCGGGCGGCCGAGATCCTCGGGCGGATCGACGCCGCCGACGCCGAGCTGTCCGCCCACGTCGGGCTGAGCGCCGGCCGGGTGCGCGTGGCCAGCTTCTCGTCCGTGATCGGCTCGCTCATCCCGCGGGCGGTGGCCGCGCTGACGGCCCGGCACCCCGGCCTGCGGATCGGCCTGACCGACACGGAACCACCGGAAGCGCTGGAACTGCTGCGCACCGGCAAGATCGACGTCGCGATCATCTTCCGCTACGACGACACCGAGCCCGAACCGCCGGACGTCCGCCTGCACCACCTGCTCGACGATCCGCTGTACCTGCTGTCCACCAGCCCCGGGCAGACGCTGCCGGCCCTGCGCGACGCCACCTGGATCGCCGGCTGCGACCGGTGCCGGGGCCACCTGCTGTCGCTGTGCGCCGAGCAGGGTTTCGAACCCCGGATCGGTTACACCTCCGACGACATGGTCGTCATGCAGGCACTGGTCGTCGCCGGGCTGGGCGTGACGACGAGCCCCGGCCTGGCCTTGCGCGCCCACCGTGCCGACGGCATCGAGGCGAGCGAGCTACCGGGATCGCACCAGCACATCTACGCGGCGACGTACGGCGAACCGCCCGATCCGCCCGCCACCACCGCTCTCCTCGCCGCGCTGACCGAAGCCGCGGCGGCCGTATGACGAGATTCGTTCAAAGCGTGGTGATCTTGGGGCTGCCTTCGAGGTAGGTCACGAGGTTCGCGGGCGAGTACGCCATCGCCGTGTGCCGGTCGTGCGCGCTGGACGCCAGAGACTCCGACGGCGCGTCCGCCTGGCCGATCGGCCGGTCCGCCGAGCCGAACAACCGGAAGAACACGCTGAGGGAGTTGTGCAGTTTCCCTTCCGGGTTCGCGCCGGCCGGGTCGCCGAACGCGCCCGGGTCGAAGTCCAGGCCGCACCGGGCCGCCCGGTCCGCCAGCCAGCGCAGGGCGATGTCCGCCAGGTCGCGCTCCCGGTACCCGCCCCCGACGTCGGAATGCGCGCCGGTGAACCAGACCTGCTCCCGTTCCTGGTTCCGCTCCGCGGGTTTGGCCGAGGGCTGCCACACGGCCGGGACGTAGGACCTGCGGTGTTCGTCGATGGCCAGCGCCTGGAAGGCCGACTGCACGGTCGAGCTCAGCGTCATGTCGTGGAACTGCCAGCGCCGGTTGATCCGGTGCAGCAACCGGCCGCCGCTCAGCGGGATGCCCAGCGCGCCGACCGTGTCCCAGACCCCGATGAACCGCACGGGCGTCACGTTCTCGTGGGCGTGCTCTTCGCGGAACCGGACGGCCGCGGGACTGTCCGGGCCGGTCGCCGCGTCACGGTCCCGGTACAGCCGGTACGCCTCGTCGATCAGGCCGGCGTGCTCGGGGCGCAGGACGCCGCAGTTGCGGAGGAAGCCCACCGTGCTGCGCGCGGTGTAGGCGCCGCGGCTGAACCCGAAGAAGAACAGTTCGTCCCCGGGCACGTAGTTCTCGACGAGGAACCGGTAGGCGTCCCGCACGGCGGCCGACAGGCCCCAGCCGAACGCTCCGCCGGCGAGGTGCCCCACCAGCGGCAGGCCGGCGCCGACCCCCTTGAGGTAGCAGGTCGGCTGGCGCACGCCGTCCGCGCCCTCGCCGGGCACGGCGTCCCACACCCGCGCGACGTTCGTCCGAGCCGGCTGTTTGAGGGAGTTCCAGGTCCCGTCGCAGCAGATCACCAGTCGTTTCTTCATTCCGCCTCCCGGCCCGCCGGACACGCGTGAGTCGCATCCGGACAGTCGCCCGTTACGCCGGGCAGCGGCTTTCCGGGTCGGCGGGTTTCCGGTGATCGCCCGCCGGTCACTCGAACCGGACTCGCCCCCAGGGCACGGCTTCCGAGCCCGGCGGCCGGTGGGGCCGACGGCGACGGGCCGGCCCACCCGAAGGTGAGCCGACCCGTCATCGCGGAGGCGCGCGTCAGCCGCGGAGCAGCGCGAGGATCTGGTTCAGCAAGTCGACCAGCGCCTGCAGGTTGGTCAGCGGGCCCGGGTCGAGCAGGCCGGCGATCGCGCACAGCAGGTTGCCGAGCAGGTTGCCGGGGCCGGACTCCGCCGTGATGTTCAGGTGGACGCGGTCGAGGTGCACGACCAGGCCGAGCAGGTCGAGGTCGAGCGGCCCGAGCACCAGGTCGAGGATCTCGCAGGACGCCGCCGCGACGCCGACCGGCACGGTCACCGCACGCGACTCCGTACCGGCCGCCTGGCCCGCGGAATCCGTCAGCGTCACGTCGGCGACGCCGTTGGCCAGCAGGGTGGTGCCGTCCGCGACGAAGTCCGTCGGGGTGAAGGTGCCGGCCGCCGTGCCGGTGCCACCGGCCGCGTCGGTGAACGTGCCGGTGATCGGGGTGGACAGCGCCGGGATCGCCGGAGCCGCCGGGGCCGGGGCGGCGGACGCCGGGCTGGTGAAGAGGGCGACCATCGCGGTCACGAGGATCGCGACGACCGCCGCGATGCCGGTCTTCCGGACTCTCATGGTGAACTCCTTCCGAGGAGGAACGGGACGCTCCAGGGATCCACCGAAATGGCTCCGGGAAACGCGAAGAACCGAAAAACCCGGAGTGGGCAATCTCAACTGATCGAGATCGGTTCCCGCCGTAACCGATCCGGCGCCGGCTCGTTTGCGCGCCGCGACGCGCGAGCGGGATTTTCCTTACCGTAGCACGTTTATCGAGCTCGTCGACGTCCGGACCATGGACAAAGGACTGTCCATTCAGAACTACTGTGACAGACCCGAAGAAATGTTCTCATACGCCGGTTGAACCGAATGCACGACCGGTGCCACCCCCGAATGCCGGAAAGCGATCACCCGTGATTCCTGCGTCACCCCAGGCCGTGTCAGCCGCCGTGTCAGCGCGGTGGCCGCCGGGTGTCAGCCCGCCCGGCGACAGTGGTTCCCGTCCCCACCACCGGGGGCACCGACCGCAGGAGAACACGATGCAGACCTTCGCCACCCCCGCCGCGATCACCGCCACCCTCGACTTCGCCGCCGGCCGCGTCCGGCTCGTCGCGACCGACCGCGCCGACACCACCGTCGACGTCCGCCCCGCCGACCCCGGCAAGAACCGCGACGTCAAGGCCGCCGGGCAGACCACCGTCAGCTACACCGACGGCGTCCTGCGGGTCCACACCCCGCAGGGCCGGAACCAGTACTTCGGCCCGTCGGGCTCGATCGAGGTCACCGTCGGGCTGCCCACCGGGTCCCGCGTCGAGGCCACCACCGCCGGCGCCGAACTCGACGGCACCGGCCGCCTCGGCGAGGTCACCTTCACCGGCGCGTACCGCCACATCAAGCTCGCCGAAGCCGCGAGCGTCCACCTCACCGCCACCGACGGCGACGTCGAGATCGGCCGCCTCGGCGGTCCGGCCGAGATCAGCACCGCCCGCGGCGACATCCGCATCGGCGAAGCCGCCACCGGGCTGGTCACGCTGACCACCCAGGCCGGCAGCATCACCGTCGGCGCGGCCGCCGGCGTCTCGGCTTCCCTGGACGCCGGCACGACCTACGGCCGCATCGACAACACCCTGAAGAACAACGGCACCGCCGAACTCTCGATCCGCGCCACCACCAGCCAGGGCGACATCGTCGCCCACAGCCTCTGACCGGCCGGTGACGAAAGGGACATCGGGGGCAGGTGACGAGCTGAAGGGGCCTGGCATCGCAGGCGAGGAAGGGCCCCTTCAGCTCAGCGGGCACCGCCGGCTCCGTCCACTATGCTCGGTGGCCGTGCCGCGTCGAGGTCGTGCTCCGGGCGCCACCGGGCCCGTGCTCGGACGGGCGCTGCGGGTGCTCGGCGCCTTCACCCCGGACCGGCCCGCCTTGCGGCTCGGCGAGATCGCGCGCCGGGCCGGGATGCCCACCGCCACCGCGCACCGGCTCCTGCGGGAGTTCTGCGAGTGGGGTGCGCTCGAACGCGACGAATCCGGCGTCTACCGCGTGGGGCTGCGGCTGTGGGAGCTCGGGTCGCTCGCGCCGCGGGGGCTGGGGCTGCGCGAGCGGGCCCTGCCGTTCCTCGAGGACCTCTCCCAGATCACCCGCGAGAACGTGCAGCTCGCCGTCCGCGAAGGCACCGAAGTCGTCTACATCGAGCGGATCGCCGGAACCGGGGCCGTGCCCGTGCTGACCCGCGTCGGCGGGCGGTTCGCGCTCACCGCGACCGGGGTCGGGCTCGTCCTGCTCGCCCACGCGCCCGCCGAGGTGCAGGAGGACGTCCTGCGCAACCCGATCGAGCGGTACACCCCGGAGACCGTCACCGACCCGGACCGGCTGCGGCACATGCTCGCCGACGTGCGCACCCACGGCTTCTCCACCAGCGAACGCCAGGTGACCCTCGACAGCCTCTCGGTCGGCGCGCCGATCCACGACGCGCGCGGCCAGGTCGTCGCCGCCGTGTCGCTCGTCGTGCGGTACGGCAGCGCGTCGCCGCACGCGCTGGCCCCGCTGGTCATGACCAGCGCCCGCGCGATCTCGCGCGCGCTCGGCTGAACTTTCCATCTTATGGAAACGCCCTTCGTGGGCGCCGGGGCGTTCCCGCACGCTGTGAGCCCCGCCACGAGAGGACGAAACCGATGAGCGCCATTCCCCGCGACCAGTGGTACGTCGCCGCGTACGGCTCCGAGATCGGCCAGGACCTGTTCAGCCGCACCGTCTGCGGGGAACCGATCCTGTTCTGGCGGACCCGCGACGGCGGCGTCACCGCGATGGCCGACCGCTGCGTGCACCGCCGGTTCCCGCTGTCGCAGGCCCCGTCCCGGCTCGTCGACGACCAGGTCGTCTGCGGCTACCACGGCTTCACCTACGGCGTCGACGGCAAGTGCGTGTCCGTGCCCGGCCAGAACCGGGTGCCGCGCACCGCCCGGCTGCGGAGCTATCCCCTGGTGGAACAGGACTCCTTCGTCTGGGTGTTCATCGGCGACCCGGAGAAGGCGGACGTCGCGAAGATCCCGCGCGCGCCCTACCTCGACTCCCCCGGCTACACGACGGTCGCCGGGATGGAGCCGCTGAAGGCGCGGTACTCGCTGCTGGTCGACAACCTGCTGGACCTTTCGCACGAGACCTACCTGCACGGCGGCTACATCGGCACGCCGGAGGTCGCCGAAACGCCGATCACGACGGAGGTCGACGACGAGGCCGGGATCGTCTACGTGTCCCGGCACATGGCCGACGCGGCGTGCCCGCCCTTCTACGCCAAGTCCACCGGGCTGCAGGGCCGGATCACGCGCTGGCAGGACATCGAGTACACGCCGCCGTGCCTCTACAAGCTGCACAGCCGCATCGCGCCGGTCGGCTCGGTGCCGAACCCGGACGGCAGCGACCCGGACGCTTTCCACGTCGAGGTCGTCTACGCGATCACTCCCGAGACCGAAAACTCGACGCACGACTTCTGGGCGGTGGCCCGGGACTTCGCCCTCGACGACGACGGCGTTTCGGCCTTCCTCGCGGAGAACAACCGCACGGTCGTCCTCCAGGACGTCGAAGCGCTCGACGTCCTGGAGCGGGTGATAGCCGCCGAACCGGAGGGCTACCAGGAGCTTTCGGTCAACATCGACACCGGCGGCCTCGCGGCGCGCCGGCTGCTGCAACGGCTGGTCACGTCGTGACGCGGCCGATGCTCACCGGCGACCACGTCCACCGGATCCACTGGGTGCTGGGCACCGACCGGCTGCGCGCGGTCTGCCACTGCGGGGCCGAGCGCGAGTTCGACGACCCGGTGGCGCTCTGGGACTGGCTGCTGGCCCATCCCGAAGGGCACGGAGCATGACACTCGAACTGGTGGTGGCGGACAAGGAAAAGCTCGCCGACGGCGTCGTCCGGCTGACGCTCCGGGCACCGGACGGGCAGCCGCTGCCGTCCTGGGAACCGGGGGCGCACGTCGATCTGCGGCTGCCCGGCGACGTCGTCCGGCAGTACTCGCTGTGCGGCCGGCCCGGCGACCCTTCGGCGTACCACGTCGCGGTCCTGCGCGAGCCCGGCGGCCGGGGCGGGTCGGCGTACGTGCACGACGAACTCGGTGCCGGGCAACGGATCGAGGTCGACGGGCCGCGCAACCACTTCACGCTCGTCGACGCCAAGCGCTACCTGTTCGTCGCCGGCGGCATCGGCATCACGCCGATCCTGCCGATGCTCGACGCGGTCGCCGGAACGGGCCGCGAGTGGCAGCTCCTCTACGGCGGCCGGACGCGGTCCTCGATGGCCTTCACCGCCGAACTGGCCCGCCACGGAGACCGGGTGACGATCCGGCCGCAGGACGAACACGGGCTGCTCGACCTGGCCGCGCTGCTGGCCGAGCCGCGGCCGGACACCGCGGTGTACTGCTGCGGCCCGGAACCGCTGCTGGCGGCGGTGGAAGAACACTGCGCCGGCTGGCCCGAAGGCGCCCTGCGCGTCGAGCGGTTCGCTCCGGTCGAGGACGACGGCCCGCGCACCGCGTTCGAGGTCGAACTCGCCGGCTCGGGCCGCGTCCTGGCGGTCCCGGCGGACCGCTCGATCCTGGAGGTGGTGGAGGAGTCGGGGGTCCCGGTGCTGTCCTCGTGCCAGGAAGGCACGTGCGGCACCTGCGAAACCGGCGTCCTGGGCGGCACCCCGGACCACCGCGACTCGGTGCTGACCGCGGCGGAACGGCGGGAGAACGAGGTGATGATGATCTGCGTGTCGCGTTCGTGCTCACCGCGGCTCGTGCTCGACCTCTGATCACCGCTCCGGACGGGCGCACCGGGCTCGCGGCGGGGAAGATGGCGGGGTGACGAAGGGACCACTCCGATGACCGACCTGTGGCACCAGCCGCTGCGGCACATCCGCGGCGCGGACCTGACCGGCGACACGAACCAGACGAGCGGGATGAAGCGCCTGGAGGCGATCTCCGGGAAGACGGTGGGCTCGTCGAAGGTCTGGATGGGCGAGACGCACGTCGCGCCGGTGACGAACTCGGGCGACCACCACCACGGCGAGGCGGAGACGGCGATCTACGTCAAGTCGGGCCACCCGGTGTTCGTCTTCGCCGACGGCGACGAGGAGGTGCGCATCGAAGCGGGACCCGGGGACTACATCTTCGTGCCGCCGTACGTCCCGCACCGCGAGGAGAACCCGACGGACGAAGAGGCCGTGGTGATCATCGCGCGCAGCAGCCAGGAGGGGATCGTCGTCAACCTGCCGAGCCTGTGGGCGCCGGTCGAGGTGCCCGGGGACTGACCGGTGCCGCTCGCCTAGAACAGCACCACCAGCTTCCCGCTGGCCTGGTCGTCCTCCATGTACCGGTGCGCGGCCACGATCTCGTCCAGCCCGAAGACCCGGTCGATGTGGGGCCGGTGCACCCCCGCCTCGACCTCGCCGACGATGCGCTGCAGCACGTCCGCGCGGCCCGTCATGTCCTTGCTGTGGAAGGCCGTCAGCCGCGTGCCGGACGGGATCATCGCCACCGGCTGGAAGTCCGCGATCGACCAGCCGCTCAACGAGCCCGCCACGCACACCGTGCCACCCCGGCGGACCAGGCGGAGCGAGTCCACCGCCGTGCGCGCGCCGACGAGGTCCAGGACGAAGTCGGGCTCCCACGGCAGATCCAGCGGTCCGCCGTCGTCGATCACGACGTGGGCGACGCCCGCCGCGGTCATCGCGCCGGCCTTGTCCGGGCGCCGGGTCGTCGACGCGATCTCGAGGCCGTGGCCGGCCGCGATCGACGCCGCCGCCAGCCCGACCGACGACGTCCCGCCGCGGATCAGCAGCCGCGTTCCCGATGCGATGCCCAGCGCGTCCAGCGCGCCCTGGGCCGTCAGGTACGTCTCGGGCAGCGCCGCCAGGACCTCCCAGGACAATGTGGTGGCGATCGGCATCAGCAGCGCGTCCGGCAGCAGCGCGTATTCCGCGTAGCCGCCGTCGAACTCGCGCCCCATCTCGCCCATCACCGCCGCGACGGTCGTCCCCTCCGGCAGCGCCGGATCGGTGGACCCGGCCACCACGCCCACGCATTCGATCCCGAGCACCCGCGGGAACCGCACGTCCGGCGAATGGCCCTGCCGGGTCCGCAGCTCCGACCGGTTCAGGCCGGCGCCCTTCACCCGGACCAGGCTCCAGCCCGCCCGCACGGCCGGCACCGGCAGGTCACGGACCTCCAGGACCTCCGGGCCACCCGCTCCGACACAGACCGCCGCGCGCATCGTCGTACTCACGGCGGCACCGTGGCACGGGAAACTCCCTTTCGGCAACGCATTTCCCGCGGTACCCCCGAAGAACGGGCACACGGTAGCGCCAGCGCTACCCCTGATCCGGTAGCCCGCGCTACTGATCTTCGCGCCGGATTCGAGCAGCATTTCCGGTATCGAACCGGACATGAAGGAGAAGCGATGCGCAAGGGTGCAGTGATCTTGACGGTGGCGGGGCTGCTGGGCGGCTTGACCACGACGGCGGCGGCCACCGGGCCGAAGCCGCCCGTGCAGGCGAGCCTCGACGCGCTGGTGAGCCAGGAGAAGTTCCCGGCGGCGCTGGCCTGGGTGGGCCGGGACGGCACCGGCACGTCGCTGGTCGCCGGGTCCGCGCGGCTCGACCGCCGCGTCCCGGTCCCGCGCGACGGCCGGGTCCGGGCGGGCAGCAACACGAAGACCTTCACCGCGGTCGTCGTCCTCCAGCTCGTGGCCGAGGGCCGGGTCGAGCTCGACGCGCCGATCGAGCGGTACCTGCCCGGGCTGGTGCGCGGGGAGGGCATCGACGGGAACGCCATCACCGTCCGGCAGCTGCTGCAGCACACCAGCGGGCTGCCGAACTACACCGAGTACCTCGGCGTGGAGAACTTCGAAGACGTCCAGCACAAGTTCTTCCAGCCGCACGACCTGCTCGCCGCGGCGCTGGCCCACCCCGCGAAGTTCGCGCCCGGCACCAAGTGGGAGTACAGCAACACCAACTACCTGCTGGCCGGCCTGCTGATCGAGCACGTGACCGGGCGTCCGGTGCAGGAGCAGATCACGAAGCGGGTGATCGCGAAGGCGGGCCTGCGCGACACGTACTGGCCGCAGCCGGGCGACGAGACCATCCAGGGGCCGCACCCGCACGGCTACGCGCTCGCGAACAGCACGGGCACGAAGGTCGTCGACGCGACCGAGATGGATCCGTCGTGGGGTGGGGCGGCCGGCCAGCTGATCTCGACGCCGAGCGACCTGGCGAAACTGTCGCGGGCCCTGCTCGGCGGCGAGCTGCTGCCGGCCGCGCAGCTGGCCGAGATGCGCAAGACCGTCGACGCGCCGCTGTTCCCGGGGTGGCAGTACGGCCTCGGCCTCTTCCGCGTCCCGCTGAGCTGCGGCGGCGCCTACTGGGGCCACGGCGGCGACATCGACGGCTACGAAACCCGCGGTGGCGCCACGGAGGACGGCCGTTCGGTCGGCCTGGCGGTGACCGCGCTGCCGGGCACGTTCGGAGACGGTGAGAAGGCCGCGGTCGCCGTTCTCTCCACTGTGGACACCGCGTTCTGCCGGTGACGTCCGCTTGAGACGGCGGCTCCCGGGTAACCACTCCCCATGACCGAAGCCGAGCACGGCCCCATCACCCCCGACGCACCCCGCCCGCCCGGGACCCCGGAGATCGACCTCGACGTCGACGTCCCCGAGGTCGACCGCGAGGAGCCCGAGCACCAGGACGTCGACGAGGACGCCGGGGAGGCCGAACCGCCGGGCTGATCACCGGATCGAGGGAATTCCCGGCGCGAACGGTGGTCTCCGGGCTGCCTACGCCCGTCCCGCTGTGCTTGGGTGTTCCCGAATTGCCGGGGACCGAGGAAGGAAGCTGCGGTGCGGACGTCGCGAACGGGGTTGGCGGTGGCGGTCGCTGTCCTGGTGGGGGCCGTCGCGCCCGCCGCCGCGACCACGCCCGATCCGCTCGCGCCCTACCTGACCCAGCAGGTCGAGTGGGGCGCGTGCCCTTTCCAGGCGAAAAAGGCCGCCCAGTGCGCGCGGATCACCGTCCCGCGGGACTGGTCCGCGCCGGCCGCCGGGAAGGACCTGAAGGTCTCGATCAGCCGCGCCGCCGCGACCGGCGAGCGGCGGGGCGCGATCCTGGTGAACCCGGGCGGGCCCGGCGGCCAGGGCACCTCGCTCGCCGGCGCGCTGGCCGGGCTGGAACCGGCGGTGAACGAGCACTTCGACTTCGTCGGCATGGACCCGCGCGGCACCGGCCAGGAGGGCGGCGACGACGACGGGTTCGTCTGCCGGGTGCCGACCGGGCGGCTCCCGGCCGAGGAAGACCTCGACGCGCGCGACCGGTCGGCCACCAGCATCGACCGGCACCAGCGGGTACCACGGGCGCTGGCCGAGGCCTGCCAGAGCGACGCGCTCGCGCCCTTCGTCACCACCTGGCAGACCGCGCACGACATGGACCTGATCCGCGCGCTGCTGGGCGACGAAAAGCTGAACTACCTCGGCTACTCCTACGGCACCTGGCTCGGCGCGAAGTACGCGTCGCTGTTCCCCGGGCACGCCGGGCGGATGGTCCTCGACTCCAGCGTCAACTTCGAAGGCCGGCTCCAGGCCGCGTTCGAGGCGTTCCCGAAGATCGACCAGCGGCAGTTCGACCGCGTCTACGCGCCGTGGCTGGCCCGGCGGTTCCCGGACCAGCTGGGCAAGACCGCCGCCGAAGTCAAGAAGAACTGGGAGCGGGCCCGCGCCTACTTCCGCGACCAGGGCTTGTCGCCGGACGTCTTCGACCACGTCTTCGTCGGCAACGGCAGCAAGAGGCAGTGGCTGATCGGCGCGCTGATCCTCACCAAGGGGCTGGCCGCCCTCGACGGCAAGGCCCCGGCACCGTCGGCGGACCTCGACCGCGTGGCGCGCTCGGTGTTCGGCCGTCCGGCGGACCGGCTGACGGCGGCCGACGTGGCGCCGCCCGAGCCCGACTACGCGGACGTGGGCGGCACCCGCCTGGCCGTGGCGTGCGGCGACCAGCCGACGCGCGCGGCGACCTGGTACAAGCTGCTCAGCGACCTCCAGGGGCCGCAGTACCCGCTGTTCGGCTGGGCGTACGGGCTCAGCGAGGCGTGCGGCTTCTGGTCCGACCCGCCCCGCCACGCGCTGCCGAGGCTCCCGGCGGACGCGGCGAAGAACGTGCTGGTCGTCCAGGGCGAGTTCGACCCGCAGACCGGCTACGAACAGGCCGAGGCGGCGGCGCGGGCAGCCGGGGTCCCGATGGTTTCGGTGGCGGAATCGCCGTTCCACGGCCAGTACGCGGTCAGCGGCAATTCCTGTGTGGACGGTCTGGTGAGCGGCTACTTCCTCGGCGCCGCCCGGCCCGCCGCCACCATCTGCCCGGGGGTCCCGCTGCCCGGGGAGAAGGAGGTCTTCCCGGTGCCGGGCCCGGCGGGCGACCCGGCCGGGCGGCCGGCGGAGGAGCCGGCCCCGCGGGACGCGCTGTCCCCCACCCGGGAACGGCTCCAGGACGAGATCAGCGCGGTCAACCGCGGATAGCCGGCGCGCCCCAAGGTGGCCTTGGGTGCGTTCGACGCACCGAAGGCCGCCTTGGGTGCGTTCAACGCACCGAAGGCCACCTTGGGGCGCTTGCGGCGGGGGACGGCGCTAGCCCGAGTACGCGCCCGTGTCGAGGTCCTCGATCAGCGTGCGCCCGGTCGGCGTCCACCCCAGCAGCTCCTGCGTGGCCGTGCTCGTCGCCGCCAGGTCCATCGCGAAGAAGCCGCCGATCCAGCCGAAGTGGGCCGGGACGTCACCCGCCGGGATCGACGCCACCGGCAGGTCGAACGCGCGGCCGATCGCCTCCGCGATCTGCTTCACCGGCACGCCTTCCTCGGCGACCGCGTGCAGGCGGCTGCCCGCCGGCGCCTTCTCCAGGCCGAGGACGACCATGCGCGCGGCGTCCGTCACGTGCACCGCCGCCCAGCGGTTCGTGCCGTCGCCGGGGTAGCCGGCCACGCCCTTCTCGCGGGCGATCGCCGAGAGGTGCGCGATGAACCCGTGGTCGCCCGTGCCGTGCACGGTCGGCGAGAACCGCAGGCTCACCGGGTGCACGCCGCGGCCGGCGTACTCGAGCGCGAGGTTCTCGGCGCCGCCGCGCGGCGAGTCCGGGCCGTGGAACGGGGACGCGTCGGCTTCGGTGGACGGCCTGCCCTGCACCAGGCCGGCGATCCCCGACGCCAGCAGGAACGGGCGGCCGCTGCCCGCGAGCGCGTCGCCGATCGTGGAGACGGCGGCCCGCTCGGCCGCGTTCGACGCGGCCTGGTCGGCGAAGTCGTGCTTGTTCGCCAGGTGGATGACCGCTTCGGCCCCCTCGGCGCCGGCGCGGATGCCGTCCAGGTCGTCGAGGTCGCCCCGCCGGACCTCGACGCCCTTCGCCTCGAGCTTCGCGGCGGACGCGGCCGACCTGGCCAGCCCGGTGACCTCGTGGCCCGCGACGAGCAGCTCGCCGACGACGGCCGTGCCGATCCAGCCCGAGGCTCCGGTGACGAAAACGCGCATGGCGTGAACTCCTTCGATTTCGAGGCACGATGTCAGCGACCGACGTCAGTCGCTGACATACGCACCCTACGCCTTTATGTCAGCCGCTGCCATCACTAGACTCGGAACCATGGCGCGCTGGGAACCGGGGACCGCTGAGCGGCTGCAGAAGGCCGCGCTCGAACTGTTCGCCACCCGCGGCTACGAGCAGACGACGGCCGCGGAGATCGCGCAGTCCGTCGGCCTGACCGAGCGCACCTTCTTCCGGCACTTCAGCGACAAGCGCGAGGTGCTCTTCCAGGGCCAGGAACTGCTGGTTCAGGCGTTCCTGGACGGCATCGCCGCCGCACGCGCGGACGCGTCACCGCTCGAGGTCGTCGCTTCGGCGCTGCGGTCGGCGGCGACCTTCTTCCCGGACGAGCGCCGCGCGCACTCCCGCACCCGGCAGTCCGTCATCGACCGGAACCCCGCGTTGCAGGAACGGGAGCGCCACAAGCTGACGACCTTGGCCTCGACGGTCGCCGAAGCCCTGCGCGCCCGCGGCGTCGACGAACCCGCGGCCACCCTCGCGGCGGAGTCGGGGGCCACCGTGTTCGGGATCGCGTTCACCCGGTGGCTGCGCGAAGAACGGTCACTGGCCGACCTCGCGGCCGAGGTGCTGGACGAACTGCTGACGCTGGCCGCGACGGCGCGTCAGGCCTTGCGCCCCACGAGGTGAAACACGCGGCTGAGCCGGCGGTAGGGATCTCGCCGGCCGGCTTCGAACTCGACGGCCGCCACGCGTTCCGCGTCGGCCGGATCCACCTCGGTGCCCCCGAACCCGAGCCAGTCGACGAACAGCCAGACGCCGTACCACCGCACGGGTTCCACCCCGCGTCCCCGGAGCAGGCCGCCGAGCTCCTCCACCGTATCGGCCCGGGTCGGCACGCCCAGCACGCCGATCTCGGCGCGGGCGTCGAACGCCGCCAGGGCGTCCTCCCAGCGCTGTTCCAGCGCCGGGCGCACCGCCATCGCGTGGGCGTTGCCCGCCATGATCGACACCACGCCCCCGGCGGCGGCGCACCGGCACAGCTGGTCGAGCACCGGCTCCGGCCGCTCGAGGTACCCGAGGACGCCGTGGCAGAGAACGGCGTCGAAGCGCTGTCCGCCGACGGCTTCCTCGGCGTGCTCGCCGCCGGCTTCGACGAGCGTCACGCGGTCCTGGATGTCGGGCGACAGCCGTTCGCGCGCCTTGCCGAGCATCGCGGGCGACGAGTCCAGCAAGGTGACGTCGTAACCGGCCCGCGCCAGCGGGAAGGACTGGTGGCCCGCGCCACCGCCGACGTCGAGCACGGTGGCCGGGGGCGGCGGGAGGTGCTCCAGCAGCTGCCGGTGCAGCACGTAGGTGCGCACCCGCCCCTTCACCGACGCGTAGGCGTCATCGGCGAACTGACCGGCCAGCGCGGACCACGTGTCGTCACCCACCCGGGTCAAGGTACCGCCGCGGCCCTGGTGACTCCGGGGTGGCGCGCGGAGTACTGTCGGCCTCGCTGCGGTTGAGCAGAGCAGCCGCCCCCTGGCACCCATCCGCCGAGCGCGCCGCGCGCCGGCCGGGACGGCGGGCTCGCCCGCCTCACCGAGGTGAGGACGCATGCACGACACGATCATCCGCCCGGGCGTCACCTTGCTGCTGGAAGCGCCGCCTCGGATCGCGATCACGACGACGGCCGACCGCACGGTCGTGGCGGTCACGGGCGAGCTCGACCTGTCGGTGACCGGCCGCCTCGCGGACTTGCTCGGAGAAGAGCTCTACCTCGCGCCGCGCGCGCTGGTCATCGACTTGACGCACCTCGCGTTCTGCTCGGCGCGGGGGCTGGGCGTGGTGCTGGACGCGGTGGCCGCGGCCCGCGCGGCGGGGATCCCGGTGGCCGTCGTCGCCGGCGGACGCGCGGTGCTGCGTCCGGTCGAGGCACTGGGGCTCGAAGCCGAGCTGCCGCTGTACCGCACGCTCGCCGAGGCGGAGGAACACCATGTCCGATGAGCAGGAGTGGCAGCGCGCCAAGGAGACGTTCGTCGCCGGCGAAGACCGGCCCGCCGCCGGTCCGCTGGCCGGGGAGTTCGCCCGGCTGACGAGCCGGCTGCTCGCCGCCCCCACCGTCGAAGACGTCCTGGAGCGTGTGCTCGAGGCCACCACGCTCATGGTGCCCGCCGCCGACGTGGCCAGCTTCACGCTGATCGGCACCGACGGGCAGTTCCACACGCCCGCGGAGACCGACGAGGTCGCCCTCGAGCTGGACCTGCTGCAGTACCGGTTCCGGGAAGGGCCGTGCGTGGAGGCCGCCGTGCCGGCCGGGCCGGCCGTGGCGATCGCGCCGGACCTCGCCCACGAGCCCCGCTGGCCGCAGTGGGCGCCGGCCGCCGTCGGGCTCGGCGTGGGCGCCGTCCTCTCCACCGCGCTCATCCCCGGCGCGCCGACCGGCCGGTCCGTCGGCGCGCTCAACGTCTACTCGCGCGCGGCCGGCGGGCTGGACGAAGCGGACCGTGACGTGTTGCTGCTGCTGGCCACCCACGCGTCGCTGGCCGTCGCCGCGACCGACGCCGTGACACGCGGCGAGCTGCAGTCGGCGCACCTGCGCCGGGCGATCGAGGGCCGGGACGTGATCGGGCAGGCCAAGGGCATCATCATGGCCCGCCGCGGCGTCTCGGCGGACGAGGCGTTCGACGTTCTCCGGCGCACCTCCCAGGACCTGAACGTCAAGCTGTCCGAGCTGGCGAGGACCCTCGCCGAGCGGCACGCCGAGATCGACCTGCCCGCCCACTGACGTCATCACATCGACGACTTACCTCTTGTCATCGTTTCGACGACATGCTACAAACGTAGTGCGTGTTGACGACCCCGAACGCGAACAGGAGGAGAACGATGTTGATGCGCACCGACCCGTTCCGCGAGCTGGACCGCTTCGCCCAGCAGGTCTTCGGCACCCCCGGCACCTGGTCCAAGCCGGCCGCGATGCCGATGGACGCCTACCGCGCCGGCAACGAGTTCGTCGTCTGCTTCGACCTGCCCGGCGTCCCCAAGGACGCCATCGAGCTCGACGTCGAGCGCAACGTCCTGACCGTCAAGGCCGAACGACGGCCCCTCCCCGGCGGTGACGACGTCCAGATGCAGGTCTCCGAACGCCCGCTCGGCGTGTTCTCCCGCCAGCTGTTCCTCGGCGACACCCTCGACGCCGACCACATCGTGGCCGACTACGAGGCCGGCGTGCTGACCCTGCGCATCCCGGTCGCCGAGAAGGCCAAGCCGCGCCGCATCGAAATCGCCGGCGACGAGTCCGACCGGAAGCAGATCAAGGCCTGAGGCGTTCGGTGGGCGGGCCGGCCCCGGCCCGCCCATTTTCGCCCTTCAGTCCGCCGTGGCGGGTCGCGGCGGCTCAGCGTCCGGCTGCCGCCGGATCCACGCGCGGGCGTCGTCCATCGAGGCGTGCAGGGCGAGGGCTTCGTCCAGCCGGCTGAGGCGCACCACGCGCACCACCGGGTAGCGGCCCGCGACCACCGCGAGCGGTACGCCGCCGTCGGCCGTCTGCGCGGCGAGCTCCGCCAGCACCTGCAGGCCCGCGGAGCCGCAGAAACCGACGTCGTCCAGGTCGACGATGAGCGCCTCCGGCCGGTCGGCCAGCACCGCCCGCGCCCGCGCGCGCAGCACCGGCGCCGTCCCCAGGTCCAGGTCGCCGGCGGCCGCGACGACGACCGCTTCGGGCACCGCGCGCACCCGCACCGTCAGCTCGCCGGTCACCGTGTCTCCTTCCGCTGGTGCCCGACCTTAAAGGCCCCGCATCGTTTTGTCATCGATTTGCGGCTCAAGAGCCGAGCGGCGCGTGTCGCGCGGGTCCATCATGGGGGAATGAACCAGCCGGTCACCGCTCCCGCCGCCACCTGGACGGCGGGAGCGGTCGCCCGGATGCTCGGGCTGCCGCCGTCGACGCTGCGCGCATGGCACCGCCGCTACGGCCTCCCGCTGTCGGCGCCGCAGACCGGCAGCCACCGCCGCTACGGACGGGCCGACGTCGACGCCCTGCTCCGCATGAAGCACCTGATCGAGCAGGGGCTCGGCACGGAAACCGCGGCGGCGCGCGCGTTCCACCCCGGCGGCGGCACGGATGTCGCGACACTGCTGAGGGCGATCCGCGACCTGAAGATCGACACGGCGACCGCGCTCCTGGAGGCGCACCTCGTCGACCACGACGTCGTCGGCACGTGGGAGCACCTCTGCCGGCCCGCGCTGGGCGCCCTGGACGGCGACCGCTGCATCGACCTGGTGCACGGGCTTTCGTGGGCGATCGCCGCGGCCCTGCACCGCATCCCGGCGCCGGGCAGCGCGGGCCCGCCGGTACTGCTGGCGTGCGCCGACGGTGACCGGCACACCCTGCCCCTGGAAGCGCTGCGCGCCGCGCTGGCCGAACACAGCCGCGCGGCCCTGTTCCTGGGCGGGTCCATGCCGGACACGGCGCTGCGCGACGCCATCGCCCGCACGCACCCGGCGGCGGTCGTGCTGTGGAGCAGCCGCCCGGCGGCGCCCCCGCGCCGGCTGCGCGTACCCCGGCTGGTCCTCGCCGGACCAGGGTGGCCCCGCCGGACACCGCGTGCCGCCCGCCCGGCCTCGCTCGGCGAGGCGGTCGCACTGCTGACCGGCGCGGACTGAGGAGGATCGAGCCGGCGGCCCGGATTCCTTTGTCCGGCGGGTCGCCGACTCCGCAAGCAGGCTCGCCACGCCGGTGCTGGGCGTTGGTCGTGATGACAGGAATGAGTCATTCACTGCGTCGGACGCCAGGAATGAGTCATTCACTGCATCGGCGCGGCCGGGAGTCTCGCCGGGCGACAGTCCGGGTCCCTTTTGTCCGATCAGCTCGCCGGCCCCGCCCGCGACCGACCACCTGCGCCGCCACCTCCCAGCGGCGTCCGGCATCCTGAGACCCGCTGTGTCCAGGGACGAGGGGACGACAATGGGTGTTTCACCCGAGGTGACCGTGCCGGCGAGCGTCGACAGCCCGGTGCCGCCGAAGCCGCCGGCCTCCGGGGTGGCGCGCTGGCTGCTGGAGCACCGGGTCGCGCCCGTCGGGCGGCAGGGCGGCGAGGACCACGGCACGCCGCAGGCCTGGTGGAAGGTCATGTGCCTGACCGGCGTCGACTACTTCTCCACCCTCTCCTACCTGCCCGGGATCGCCGCGCTCGCCGCCGGGGCGCTCTCGCCGCTGGCGACGCTGCTGATCGTCGCGCTGACCCTGCTCGGCATGCTGCCGATGTACCGCCGCGTCGCCCGCGAAAGCCCGCACGGCCAAGGCTCGGTGGCGATGCTGGAGGACCTGCTGCCGTTCTGGCGCGGGAAGCTCTTCGTCCTCACCCTGCTGGGGTTCGTCGCGACGTCGTGGATCATCACGATCACGCTGTCCTCGGCGGACGCCACCGTCCACATGCTGGAGAACCCGTACCTGCCGGGCTTCCTGCACGGCCACGCCGTGCTCATCACCGTCGTGCTGCTGCTGATCCTCGGCGGGGTGTTCCTGCTGGGCTTCAGCGAAGCGGTCGGCGTCGCCATCCCGCTCGTCGCGGTCTTCCTGGTGCTCAACGCCGTGGTCACGGTCGTCGGCGTGGTGGACCTCCTCGGCGACTCCGCGGCCCTCTCCCGCTGGACCGACGCGCTGACCGCGGGCGGCGGCGGGTTCACCGGCGTCATCGGGCCGGCCGTGGTCGCGTTCCCGCTGCTGGTGCTGGGCCTTTCGGGCTTCGAGACCGGGGTCAGCATGATGCCGCTCGTCGCCGCGAAGGGGAAGACCGCCGAAGAGCGGATGGAGTCGCGGGTCCGCAACACGCGCAAGCTGCTGACCGTCGCCGCGCTGATCATGTCCGTGTTCCTGATCGCGACGAGCTTCATCACGACGGTGCTGATCCCGGCGGACGCGTTCAAGGAAGGCGGCGAGGCCAACGGCCGGGCCATGGCCTACCTCGCCCACCACGAGCTGGGCGAGATCTTCGGCACCGCCTACGACATCAGCAGCGTCCTGATCCTGTGGTTCGCCGGCGCGTCGGCGATGGCCGGGCTGATCAACATCGTGCCGCGGTACCTGCCGTCCTACGGGATGGCGCCGGAGTGGGGCCGCGCGGTGCGGCCAGTGGTGATCGTCTACACGGTGATCAGCGTCCTGATCACGGTCGCGTTCGGCGCCGACGTCAACGCGCAGGCCGGGGCCTACGCGACCGGGATTCTCGCGATGATGGTCTCGGGCGCCGTCGCGGTGAGCATCTCGGCGATCCGGCGGCGGCAGCGCGGCGCGGCGATCGGGTTCGGCGTCCTGACGCTGGTGCTGCTGTACGCACTCGTCGAGAACGTCATCGAAAAGCCGGACGGCATCGCCATTTCGGCCCTGTTCATCCTCGGGATCATCGTCGTCTCCCTCATTTCGCGGGTTTCGCGGACGACGGAGCTGCGCGCCGAGCGCATCGAGTTCGACGAGGAAGCGCGCCGGTTCATCACCGATTCGCTGGCGCACGACGGCAAGCTGCACATCATCGCGAACAAGCGCCAGGGCGGCGACGAAGCCGAGTACTCGGCCAAGGAAGCCGAACAGCGCTCGATGAACCCGGTCCCCGGCGCGGCCGACGTCCTCTTCCTCGAGATCGACGTGGTCGACCCGTCGGAGTTCGCCAACGTGCTCAAGGTGCGCGGCGTGGACATCGACGGGTACCGGATCCTCCGCGCGGACAGCCCCGCGGCGCCGAACGCGATCGCGGCGATCCTGCTGGCGTTGCGCGACGTGACGGGCGTCCGGCCGCAGTGCCACTTCGAGTGGTCCGAAGGCAATCCGCTCGGGCACCTGTTCCGCTACCTGATCCTGGGCCGCGGCGACACGGCCCCGGTGGTCCGCGAGATCATCCGCACCGCGGAGAAGGACCCGGCCCGCCGGCCGGGCATCCACGTGGGCGGCTGAGCCGGGAGTTCATTCCGAACCCGTGCGCCGGCCACCCCGGCTGGGTACGTTGCTTCGCGTGAAGACTCCGGCGCCGCTCGCCCTGGCCCTGTCCGCCGCGCTCACCCTGGCGCTCGGCTCACCCGCTTCCGCAGGTGGGCTTCTCGCGCCCGGGTTGGCCGTCTCCACCACCGTCACCGGCGAGGGCACCGGGCACAACACCTGGACCGTCACCGCGCTCGTACCCGGCGGGTCGAGCCCCGATCCGGACGCGCCGCCGACCGCGCTCGGCAGCCGTGAGCACGCCGGCTCGCTCGTGACCTCCTTGCGGGGCAAGGGTTTCGCGGCCCGGGCCGAGCGGGTCGACTGGCCCGCCTTCGCCGACACTCCGCGCGGCGCCCTCGGCTGGCGGGTGCGGGTCGGTTCCTTCACCGACCGCGCGCAGGCCGCCGCCACCGCGAGCGCCATGACGGCGAGCGGCTTCACCAACGCCGTCGAATGGACCGGCCAGGACGGACCCGAAGCGCAGGGCCCGCAGCGCGTCCGCGTCGCCACGGTCGACCCGCGGCGGTTCCGCGGCGACGTCGTCGCGTCCCACGGCGAGTCGGTGGCGGGGCGGCGCACGACGTCGGCGCTGTCGGCCGCCGCGGGGGCGCTCGTCGGGACCAACGGCGGCTTCTTCGTCATCGACCCGCGCGACGGCATCCCCGGCGAACCCGCCGGCATCGGCGTCTACCAAGGGCTCCTGCAGAGCGAAGCCACCGCCGGGCGGCCCGCGCTGCTGCTCGGGGACCGTCCCTCGATCGGCGTCCCGCGGACCGCGCTCACCGTCGGCGGGCACGCCGTCAACGGCGTCAACCGCAAGCCCGGTCTCATCCGCAACTGCGGCGAGCCCGGCGGCGTCCCGACGGACCGGCCGCTGCACGACACGACCTGTACCCATCCCGACGAGCTCGTGCTCTTCACGCCGCAGCTCGGCACGCCCACCCCGGCCGGCGACGGCGTCGAAGCCGTACTGGACTCCCACGACGTCGTCACGGCGGTGCGCCCCGCGGGCGGCGACGTGCCCGCCGGCGGGCACACCGTGCAGGGCATCGGCGCCGCGGCGGCGTGGCTGGGCGACCACGCGCGGCCGGGCGCGAAGCTGCCGGTCGGATCGAGGATCTTCGAAGCCGGCCGGCCGATCCACCCCACCGGCGTCGTCAACGGCGGCCCGTGGCTGGTCCGCGGCGGGCGGATCGCGGTCGACGCGGCGGCGGACGGCATCGTGCACCCGGGCGACCCGTCGTTCGTGTACGGCTGGGGCGTCAAGCGCAACCCGCGCACGATGGTCGGCCTCGACCGCGAGGGCCGGCTGCTGATCGTCACCGCCGACGGCCGTCAGCCGGGGTTCGCCGAAGGTCTTTCCCTGATCGAGGGCGCGCGGCTGATGGCGCGGCTGGGCGCGGTGACCGCGATCAACCTCGACGGCGGCGGCTCGACGGCGATGGCGATCGAGGGCAAACTCGTGAGCTCGCCCTCGGACGCGACGGGCGAACGCCCGGTCGGCGACGCGCTGCTGGTGCTGCCACGGGGCTGATCACCTGGTGGTTGGATGACCGCGTGGAGCAGAAGAGATCATCCGAGCGGCTGGTGTTCTTCACCGACGCCGTGGTCGCGATCGCGCTGACGTTGCTGGTCCTGCCGCTGACGGACCTCGTGCCGGAGCTCGTCGCGGAACACGGGTCAGCGGTGGAGGCCGTCACCGGCAACTGGTCGAAGATCGTCAGCTTCCTGCTCAGCTTCGTCGTGATCGGCCGCTTCTGGTCCGTTCACCACCGCATCTTCGAGCACGTGCGCGCCTACAGCACCGCGCTCGTGCGCGTCAACTTCTGCTGGCTGCTGACGATCGCCCTGCTGCCCTTCCCCACCGAGCTGATCGGCGCGTACCGGTCCGAGCGCTTCACCGTGCTGTTCTACCTGGGGACGCTGCTGGCCAGCAGCCTGTGCCACACGGCGCTGGTGCTCATCGTCCGCCGTGACCCGCAGGTGCGCGGAGGAGCCGAGCCGGTGCCGGACGAGATGCTCTGGAACTTCGTGGTCAGCTCGGCGGTGTTCGCGCTCGCGGTCGTGGTGGGGTTCGTCAAGCCTGATATCGGCTACTTCGTGCTGCTGTTGCTGGCGTTCCCGTCGGCGGTCGTCCGCCGGGCGCTGGGCCGCACCGGTAAATGAGTGGGCGGGACGGCGGCGGCGCGCTATCGTGCCGGTGACCGTGACTCGACGCCGGGAGGTGAGCCCCATGAACGCTGTTTCGATGTGGGTGCTCCCCTCGTCGTCACGGTCGGGCGACTGACGTAGGGGTCGCCGGGAGCGCTTCAGGCACTCCCGAAAGGTACGAACCTTTGCAACTCAAGCATTTCACCTCGGGCGAGCCCGCGGTGGTGATCACGCGCGTCGCGCAGCGGCACTGGCACGCGCTGGAGGACGACCGGGTGGTCGGCCGCGGCGAGGCTTCGACCCGGCCCGACGGGCGGATCTTCGTCAGCATCGACGCCTGGCACCGCTCGGTCTTCGACCGGCTCGCCGACGCGATGCTGGCGGAGCTCCCGTCCCCGCTCCACACGATCGTCGACGAGGCCGACGTCGAACTGGCGGCCGGCTGGGAACGAGCCGGCTTCACGACCCGGCGTCGCGAGTGGGAGTACGTCGTGCCCACCGGCGGCGCCGGCCGGGTGCTCCCGCCGCCGGGCGTGACGATCGTGCCCCGCGGCTCGGCTTCCGAGGGACCGCTGCGCGCGCTGGACCGCGTGGTCCGCGCCGAAGTCGAGGCGACGGTCGGCTGGCAGGAAATGCCGGCCGAGGTGCTGCCACACCCACCCGGGGACACGGTGGTGGACCCGGCGTTGTACGCGGCCGCGGCCGAAGCGGGCGAGTACGTCGGGCTGGTCCGGGTGGTCCAGGTGACCCGGCTGCCCCGGATCGGCCTGATCGCGGTCCGCGCGGACCACCGGCGCCGCGGCATCGCCCGGGCGCTGCTGGCCGAGGTGCTGGGCGCCCTGCACGACGCGGGAATCCCCCGGGCGTCGGCGGAAGTGAACGAGGCCAACCCGGCGGCGACGGCGCTGTTCGAGAGCGTCGGCGCCCGGCGGGCGGGCAGCAACCTGGAGCTGGTGCGCCATGGCGGATAAGGGCGGCATCGAAGTCGAGGGCACCGTGCTGGAGTGCCTGCGCAACGCCACGTTCAAGGTGGAGCTGCCGAACGGGCACCAGGTCCTCGCGCACATCAGCGGGAAGATCCGGAAGAACTACATCAAGATCCTGCCGTTCGACCGGGTGCTGGTGGAGCTGAGCCCGTACGACCTGAGCCGGGGCCGGATCCTGTTCCGCTACCGGAACTAGGCCGGGGCGCGGTCCGGGAACCCGCGGGTGCCCGGACCGCGCTCGAGCCGGCTCAGCCGCGGGGGCTCCGGTCCGCGAACTCGACCGTGAAGCCGTCCGGGTCCCGCAGCTGCAGCTGCCGCTCGAAGCCGCGATCGCGCGGCGGGCCGGCGACCGGCACCCCGCGGGCGACGAAGTCCGCGTACAGCTCGTCGAGGTCGTCGGCCAGCAGCTCGACCTGGACGAACTGGCGCAGCCGATCGGCTTCCCGCTCGACGACGGCGCCGAGTTCCAGCAGGCCGAGCGTGGCGGAGTCCAGCCGCAGCAACACGAACCGGCCGTTGCGGATCTCGGTGGTGAATCCGAGGGATTCGTAGAAGGGGACCGAACGGCCCAAGTCGGTGACGGGCAGGCTCATCCCGGCGAACGTGATCAAGGCGCACTCCTTCGGCTCAGTGCGCCAAAGGGAGTGCCGAGCGGGCGTTCCGACGCTGCACCCGCTCGCCGGCCAGTTTAGCCGAGCTCCGCCAGCACCGCCCGGATCGCCGGGCTCGCGTCCGCACTCCGCCGCCACGCCGCGTGGACCTCTCGCTTCGGCTGACGCCGCAAGGGACGCGCCACCAGGTCCTCCCCCAGCGGCGGCCGGGCCAGGCGCGGGATCAGCGCCAGCACCCCGCCGGCGGCCACCAACGCCAGCTGCGTCGCGAAGTCGTCGACCAGGTGACGGACGTCCGGCTCCGCCGGCGCGTCCGCGAACAGGCGCCGGAACCACTGGTGGCACACCGTTCCCGGCGGGCTGGTCACCCACGCGTGGCCGAAGACCTCGGCGCCGAGCGGTCCGGTGACCGACGCGAGCGGGTGCGACCGGCTCATCACCACGTCGCCGACGTCGGTGTGCACCAGCCGCTGCGTCAGCGACGGCGGCTGGGCGGCGGGCAGCCCGTCGGCGTCGTGGACGAGGGCGAGGTCGGCCGTCCCGGCGTCGACGCTGTGCAGTGCTTCGCCGGGGTCCTGCTCGGTGATCTCGACGCGCAGTTCGGGACAGCGCACCGACAGTCCGCGCAGCACCGGCGCGAGCAGGCCGCGGATCGCGGTCGAGAACGCCACCACGCGCAGCGTCCCGCGCGGCGCGCCCTCCGAGACCGACTGGGCCGCTTCGGCGCACCGCTCCAGCGCCTGGAACACCTCCGGCGCCGAGTCGACGATAGCCTGCCCGGCCGGCGTCAGCACGACCCCGCGCCCCGCCGGCGCGAGCACCGGCACGCCGACCTGCCGCTCCAGCCGTTTGAGCTGCTGCGACACCGCGGACGCCGTGAACCCCAGCTCGTCGGCCGCCCGCGCCAGCGTCCCGAGCGCCGCCACCGACCGCAGCGCCCGGAGCGCGCCCAGCTCGATCATCAAGCCAGATTACGCAATACCGGCAAGAAAGCATCGCTGGACCACACCAGTCGCGCCGGGCAAGGTCGAGCCATGACCGACTTCGGCACCAACCTCGCCGCGATGGTGACCCCCATGCAGCCCGGCGGGACGCTCAGCGAACCCGGCCTCGCGAACCTCGTCGACCACCTGCTGGCCACCGGCTGCGACGGCCTCGTCGTCGGCGGGACCACCGGCGAGTCGCCGACCTTGACCGAGTCCGAAGCCGCCGGGCTCGTCCGGAGCGTGGTCGCGCGGACCGGGGGCGGGGCCCGGGTGATCGCGGGCATCGGTACCTACGACACGGCCGCGAGCGTCCGCCGGGCCCGCGAAGCCGAAGCCGCCGGCGCGGACGGGCTGCTGCTCGTCTGCCCCTACTACTCCCGGCCCACGCAGGCCGGGGTGGTGGCCCACTGCCTGGCGGTGGCCGACGCGACCGGGCTGCCGGTGATGCTCTACGACGTCCCCGCGCGGGCCGGCATCGCGATGACGCCGGAGACCCTGGCCGAGCTCGCCGCCCACCCCCGGATCCGGGCGGTCAAGGACGCCAAGGGCGACCTGTTCGAGGCGATGACGGTGATGACCCGCACGTCATTGGCGTACTACTGCGGCATCGACGAGCTGAACCTGCCGTACCTCGCGTGCGGCGCGGCGGGCGTGGTGAGCGTCGTGGCCAACGTGGCGGCCGACCGCACGGCCGCCCTCATCGCCGCCGTCCGCCGCGGCGACCTCGAGGCGGCGCGGACGCTCAACCAGTCGGTCATTCCGCTGGTGGAGACCATCATGCGGACCGGCCCCGGGACGACGGCGGCGAAGGCGGCACTCGTCGAACTCGGGGTCATCCCGCACGCGACGGTCCGCCTCCCGCTGGTCGAGTCCGCCCCGGCCGTCGTGAGTGTTCAGGCGGCCAGAACCGCCCTGAACCCTCACGACCGGCGGTAGACCGACACGTGTGACGAGGACTCCGTCGTGAATTCGCCGCCGGTCCAGTCCGCGTGCCGGGACTCCAGCTCGAACCCGGCCAGCCGGCCCATCAGGTCCAGCTCGGCCGGCCAGATGTAGCGCTGCGGGCACCGGCCCAGCCGTGCCTCGCGGCCCGAGCCGAACCTGAAGTGGTGCGACACCAGGTGCTGGCGCACCGTGTCGTACGTATCGACCGCGACGTACCCCTGCTCGGCGGTGAAGACCAGCGCGTCCTGCCCCGGCGGGAGCCGCCGCAGTTCCGGGACGCCCAGCTCGATCACGAACCGGCCGCCGGGGTCGAGGTGGCGGGCCGCGTTGCGGAAGCACTCGATCTGCTCGTCCTGGGTCAGCAGGTTCCCGATCGTGTTGAAGACCAGGTAGACCAGCGCAAAGCGCCCCGGGGCCGTGGCCGTCGCCATGTCGCCGACGACCACCGGGAGGTCGGCCTTCTTCCGCAGCTGCCCCAGCATCGGCTCCGACAGCTCGATGCCGGTGACGGACACTCCGCGCGCGGCCAGCGGGACGGCGATGCGGCCGGTCCCGATGGCGAACTCCAGCACGCGCCCGCCGCCGGCCAGCGCGACGAGGCGGTCCACGACCGGCTCCACGACCTCGGGCGCGAACACGCCGCGGCCCGGCGTGTCGTAACGTTCGGCGGTCTCGACGTCCCAAATGTCTTCCTGGCGCACGCCAACCACCTTCGACGTAACCCCTGAAACTGTCCAACGATTTGAACTTGCCCGATTTCGGGCAAGAATTTGGGTTTCACTCCGGCGCAGTGCATGATGACCGGCGTGGAAGACACCGACATCGTCGAGCGCGTCGCCGCGTCCACCGGCCTGCCGCCGGGCGTCGCCGCCCGCGTCGTCGACGACGTCCTCGCCTTCTACCGGACACCCACCGAGCAGTACGTCCGCCGCAGGCACGCCGAGCTGCAGGCCGAGGGCCGGAAGAACCCCGAGATCTTCCCGCTGATCGCCGCCGAGCTCCGGGGCCGGCTCGTCGCCGCGCCCGACCTGTCCGAGCGCCAGCTGCGTCGCATCGTCTACGGCTGAAACAGCCCGACTCAGCCCCCTAGAAGAAGAGGTTCGCCATGTGCGGGATCGTCGGTTACATCGGCGGCCAGAACGCCGCCCCCATCCTCCTCGAGGGCCTGACCCGGCTCGAATACCGCGGTTACGACTCCGCGGGCATCGCCGTCCTCGGCCCCAAGGACACCGCGCAGGTCCACCGCGTCGTCGGCCGGGTCCGCAACCTCGCCGCCGCGCTGCCCAAGCGCCTCGCCGGGAAGGTCGGCATCGGCCACACGCGGTGGGCCACGCACGGGCCCGCGTCGGAGGAGAACGCCCACCCGCACACCTCGGAAGACGGCCGGATCTCCGTCGTCCACAACGGCATCATCGACAACGCCGACACGCTGCGCGCCCAGCTCGCCGACGCCGGCGTCAAGCTCACCTCCGAGACCGACACCGAGGTCCTCGCCCACCTGATCGCACGCGCGAGCGCCGACACCCTCGAAGACGCCGTCGTCGAGGCGGTCTCGCGGATCACCGGCACGTACGCGATCGCCGTCACCGACTCCGCGCACCCGGACCGCCTCGTCATCGCGCGCAACGGGTCGCCGCTGATCATCGGCGTCGGCGAGCGCGAGATGTTCGTCGCCAGCGACCTCGCCGCCCTGGTCCGGCACACCTCGCAGGTCGCGCACCTCGACGACGGCGAGTTCGCGACGGTCTTCGCGACCGGCTACCGGACCTTCACCGTCGACGAGAGCGACACCACCAAGCCGGCCACCGAGATCGACATCGCCGCCGAAGACCTCGACCTCGGCGGCTTCCCGCACTACATGGCCAAGGAGATCCAGGAGCAGCCCGAGTCCGTGGAGCGGATGATCCGCGGGCGCCTCGACCACCGGTTCGGCGTCGCCCGCCTCGACGGCCTCAACCTGACACCGCGCGAGCTGCGCGGGTTCAGCCGCGTGAAGATCCTCGGCTGCGGCTCCGCGTACTACGCCGGGCAGGTCGGCGCGACGATGATCGAGGAACTGGCCCGGATCCCGGCCGACGCCGAAGCCGCGTCCGAGTTCCGCTACCGCAACCCGATCATCGAAGCCGACACGCTCTACATCGCGGTCAGCCAGTCCGGCGAAACGATCGACACCGCCTTCGCCGTCGAGGAGATCAAGCGCAAGGGCGGCCGGGTCGTGGGCCTGGTCAACGTCGTCGGCTCGACCATCGCCCGGGCTTGCGACGGCGGTGTCTACCTGCACGCCGGCCCGGAGATCGCGGTCGCCTCGACCAAGGCGCTGACCAACATGGCCGTCGGGTTCGCGCTGATCGCGCTGTCCCTCGGCCGCGTGCGCGATCTGTCCAATGCGGACGGACAGCGGATCATCGCCGCGATCCGCACGCTGCCGGACCAGATCCGGACGGTCCTGGCCGCGGAAGCGGAGATCGCCGAGCACGCCAAGACCGCGGCGGCCGCGAACAGCCTGTTCTTCATCGGCCGCGTCCGCGGGTTCCCGGTGGCGCGGGAAGGCGCGCAGAAGTTCAAGGAGATCTCCTACCGCCACGCCGAGGCGTACCAGACGTCCGAGCTGAAGCACGGCCCGCTCGCGCTGATCGACGAGTCGCTCCCGACGGTCGCGATCGTGCCCGCCGACGAGCTGGCCGACCGCAACCTGGCCGCCATCCAGCAGATCCGGGCCCGCGGCGGGGCGGTCCTCGCCGTGACGCACGACGCCGTCGACTTCGGCGAGCTCGACGTCCCGCGGATGGTCGTGCCCCGCACCGAGCCGGAGCTCGACCCGATCCTGCTGACGATCCCGTTGCAGCTGCTCGCCTACCACGCCGCACTCACCCTGGGCTACGACATCGACAAGCCGCGCAACCTCGCCAAGTCGGTCACGGTGGAGTGAACCCGGGCCTGCTTGGGCATGTTCCACCCGAGCACCCCGGTCACGCGCCCCTCCTCGCGGTACTCGGCCACGAACCGGCCGGCGGACGGCGAGCCCTCCACAATGGACACTTCGGCGTTTGCGGAGGGCCTGCCGTACACGTGAATCCGCGCGTCGAACTGGTTCGTCCAGAAGTACGGCACCGGCGTGTAGGGGCGGTCCTCGCCAAGGATGGTCCCCGCGACGGCGACCGCCTGCTCGGTCGCGTTGGTCCGGTTCTCCAGGCGCAGCAGCACGTCGAGACCTTCGTGGTGCCAGCGGGCGACGTCACCCGCCGCGTAGATCCCGGCCGCCGCCCGGCACCGGGAGTCGCACACGACGCCGTTGTCGCACAGCACCCCGCTGCCCGCCAGCCAGTCCGTCGCCGGGGCGGCGCCGAACGCCACCACGATGACGTCGGCGGACAGCACTTCGCCGGTCTCCAGGCAGACTCCGGCCACGCGGCCGTCCCGTGCGGACAGTCCGGTGACCGCGGCACCGAGTCTCAAATGGACACCGCGGGCAGCGTGCAGTTCGGCGAGCAGGCCCGCGGCGAGCGGCCCGAACTGGTACGCGAGCGGCGCGGGTTGCGACCCGGCCAGCGTCACGGGGACGCCCAGACCGCACACGGTCGCCGCGATCTCCGCGCCGAGGACACCGTCGCCGACCACCACCACGCGCTTGTCCGGGGCCAGCTCCGCGCGCAGGGCCAAAGCGTCGTCGAGCGTGCGCAGGACGTGGACGCCCGCGAGACCGTCCTGGCCCGGCAGCGTGCGCGGCCGCAGCCCGGTGGCGAGCACGACGGCGTCGGCGGTCAGGGTGCGCCCGCTCTCCGTGTGGACGGTCCGCGCGCGGGCGTCCAGCCGCGCCGCCGGGTCGCCGAGCACGAACTCGGCGTCCAATGCGGACAGTGCGTCGGGGGTGCGCAGGCCGGCCTGCCCGGGTGTCCAGGTCCCGGCGAGGACCTGTTTGGACAGTGGCGGCCGGTCGTACGGCAGGTGCGTCTCGGCGCCCAGCACGGTCACGCGCTCTTGATAACCCTTGCGCCGCAACGCCTCCACTGTGGCGAGCCCGGCGGCCGAGGCTCCGACGACGAGGACCGTCACGCGTCCTCGCTCACCGAGATCGCGACGCCCGGGCAGACGCTCGCCGCCTCCCGGACGGTCGCGTGCAGGTGGCCGCCGGGGGTTTCGTCGAGCAGGACGACGATGCCGTCGTCGTCGCGCTGGTCGAACACGTCCGGCGCGAGCATCACGCAGGTGCCGGCGCCGCAGCACTTTCCTTCGTCCACGGTGACCTTCATGCTCGTTCCTCTCCTTCGCGGGGGTGGGTCACGGGTGCGAGCCACAGCCCGACCAGTGCGTCGGTCAGGCCGGTGGCGGCTTCGCGCCAGCCGGCTCGCGGGGTGTCGCCGCCTTCGGCGAGCGCGCGTTCACGCTCGGCCATCGTGTGGATCAGCAGCTGGCGGGTCATGGCGTTGCGTTCGGCGCGGACGTCGGCGGGCAGTGCCGGCAGGCACCGGCTCAGCCCCTCGACGGTCCGCGCCAGCGACGGCGACGACAGCGTCTCCGCGGCGACGGCCGCCCGCAGCGACGGCTCGGTCATCACCTGCGCGGTGAACCGGGCGAACCAGGTGGGCGGGCCCGCCGTCGCCAGGTACTCGGTGGACGGGTGGACCAGGCACCGGACCCAGTCGCGCAGGTCCGCGCCGGCGCCGAGCCCGGCCAGCCTGCGCGCGCGCAGGTCCTCGACCGCCGCGGAGTGCCGGTGGGCGATGGCCCGGACCAGGCCGGCGCGGGTGCCGAAGTGGTAGCCGACGGCGGTGTTGTTGCCCTGCCCGGCGGCTTCGCTGACCTGCCGGTTCGACACGGCGAGCACGCCGTGCTCGGCGTAGAGCCGCTCCGCCGCGGTCAGGATCGCCTCCCGCGTCGCGTGCGCCCGGCCGGCGACCTCGTGCGTCGGCACGCCGTCACCACCGGACGGGCAGTTCCCGCAGTCCGCCGACGGCGAGCCCCTCGACCCGGCGCAGCTCGTCCGCCGGGACGGCGAGCTCGAGCGAGGGCAGCTTGCGCAGCAGGACCTCCAGGACGACCTGCAGTTCGGTGCGGGCCAGCGGCTGCCCGAGGCACGCGTGCGCGCCGGCACCGAAGGACAGGTGCGGGTTCGGGCTGCGGCCCAGGTCCATCTCGGCGGCGTTCTCGAACGCGCTCTCGTCGCGGTTGGCCGCGGCCATGCTGCACATCGCGGTGGTCCCGCCGGGCAGGACGGTGCCGGCGACCTCGAAGTCGTCGGAGAGGTAGCGCAGCATCCCGACGCCCGCGTTGGCGTCCAGGCGCAGCGACTCCTCGACGGCGGTGCGCACCAGCGCCGGGTCGGCCAGCAGCCGCTCCCACCGGCTCCGGTCGGCGAGCAGCATCGCGACCATCTTGGCGATCATGTTGGCGGTGGTCTCGTGGCCGGCGATCAGCAGGCCGATGCCGGTGGCGGTCAGCATGGCGTCGGACCAGCCCTCGGGCAGCAGCGCGCTGAGGATGTCCTCGCCGGGTTCGGCGCGCTTGGCGGCGAGGAGCCCGCCCATGTACCCGCCGAACTCCTGCTGCGCGGCGTCGAACTCGGCCTGCGTGTAGCGGGTCATGCTGAGCATGACGTCCGACCAGTGCGCGAACCGGTCGCGGTCGGAGTCCGGCACGCCGAGCATGGCGCAGATGACCCAGACGGGCAGCGGGAAGGCGAGCCCGGCCTTGAGGTCCCCGGGCGCACCCTTGGCGACGAGGTCGTCGATGAGCTGCTCGGCCATCGCGGCCATGCCGGGCCGCAGGGCGTTCATCCGCTTGGCGGTGAACCACTTGCCGATGGTGCGGCGCCAGGTGAGGTGGGCTTCGCCGTGTTGCGGGAGGACGGTGGCCATCTCGCTGTTGAAGACTCCACCGGACTCGGTGTCGGCGACGCGCGCGGCGTTGTCGGCGGGCGTGGGCCGCGTCCACCGCGGATCGGAGAGCACGCTCTTGACGTCGGCGTAGCGGGTGACGAGGGCGGCCTCGTCCCCGCTGGCCAGCCGCACGTGCGCGACCGGGCACTTCGCCCGCAGCTCGGCCCACTCGGCCGGCGGTTCGAGCGCGGTGTCGGCGTCGAACGGGAAGCGCGGCAGCTCGGTGTGGCTTGGCGTCATGACGGACTCCTCGTTGGTGAATGTCCCCTGGCACCGAGCATGGCCAAGGACCGCCATTACGTCAAGCGCTTGACTTAACTCTCGGTTCCAGCGCCCCAATGTGGCCTTCGGTGCGCTCAACGCACCGAAGGGCCCCTTGGGTGCGTTCAACGCAACCAAGGCCGCATTGGGGCGCTTTACTCGCGCTCGACCTTGCGGAAGCCGCCCTCCGGGGTCCACCACTCCACGACCATCAGCGTCGCCTCCGGGTTCAGGTGGGTGTGCACCACCTCGGTCACGTCCACCCGGAAACCCTCACCCGCCTCGACCGCCCGGCCGGCGATCTTCGCCTCCCCCGGCCAGTCCGCCTCGGCGCCCTCGACGGGGTCCACCGTCGCGCTGTGCAGCGCCAGCCGCGGGTCCCTCTTCAGGTCCGCGCCCTTGCGGGACCGGGGCATCGAGCCGAACGTCAGCTCGCCGTCGGCGAACCTCGTCTCGATGCCGGAGATCCGCGGGGACCCGTCGGCCCGCAGGGTCGCCATCGTCTTGTGCTTGTGCGCGTCGAACAACTCCCGCACGCGCCGGGCGAACTCCGGTTCCGCCGCCTCGAACTCACGCCACGCCGTCATGCGCTCATGATGGCAGCCATCGGGCGTGCACCGCCGCGGGTTTGCGGAACACCAGCCCCGTCGCCGCGGCCGGCTCCGCCAACGTGATGCCCGGCAACCGGTCGAACACGGTCTCCACGGCGATCCGCGCCTCCAGCCGGGCGAGGTCGGCGCCGAGGCAGAAGTGCGGGCCGTGCGCGAACGCCAGCTGTTTGCGCAGGTTCGGGCGGTGCACGTCGAAGACGTCCGGGTCCGGGAACACCGCGGGGTCGCGGTTGGCGGCCGTCAGCGAGACCGTCACCAGGTCGCCCCGGGCGATCGACGCGCCCGCGAGCGAGACGTCGCGGGTCGCGTACCGGTCGACCACCGCCGCCGCCGGTTCCAGCCGCAGCGACTCCTCGATGGCCGCCGGGATGAGCGCGCGGTCCAGCCGGGCCGGCTCGCGCAGCAGGTGCAGCAGCAGGGTGGCGATCATGCCTTCGGTGGTCTCGATGCCGCCGAACATCAGCACCGCCGCGTTCGACACCACCTCCGGCAGCGCCAACGCCGAGGCGGCCTCGGTGAGCAGTGAGGGCCGGCCGACCGCACCCTCGATGTGCGCACGCAGCTCGCCGAACGCCTCCGCACCACGAGTACCCGCCGGCCGGCCCGCCGAGATGTCGTCCACTGTGGACACGATCGCGTCGTACCAGGCCAGCACCCGCGCCGTGTCGGTGTCATCCAGGCCGAGCGCGTGAGCGACCACCGCGACCGACAGCGGGCCGGCCAGCGAACGCCGCAGTTCCGCCTGCCCGGCCGCGGCGAACCCGTCGACCAGCCGGGCGCATTCGGCGCGGACGAACCCGGCGAACCGGTCCTCGATCTCCCGGGGCCGGAAGTGCCGGGAGAACGGCGTCCGGTGCCGGGTGTGCTCGGCCGCGTCCAGCGAGAGCATCGACGGGCCGACGACCCGGGCCGTCGAGAACCGGGGGTCGTCCACGGTGAAGGTGGCCGCGTCGCGCATGACCCGCAGCGCGAGATCGTGCCGCGTGACGAGCCAGCCGGTCAACTCGGGCAGCCAGGCCACCGGTTCGGTCGCCCGGAGCCGGGCCAGCAGCGGGTACGGGTCGGTCGTGAGCTGCTCGATCGTCACGCCTTCAGCCCCGCGATCAGGAGGCCGACCAGGCGGCGCGCGTCGTAGTCGGGGTTGTTGTCCTCCGCGCCGATACACAGGTTGCCCACGCCGCGCATGAGCTCCAGCGGGCGCACCTTCGCGGTCAGCTCGGCGGCTTCGAGCAGCTGGGCACACACCGGCACCAGGCGGTCCAGGAAGTACGCGTGCAGCGTGGCGAAGCCGTCGCCCTGCAGGACCCCGGCCAGGCCGTGCTTGGTCACCAGGAAGCCGACGAACAGGTCGATCCACTCCGTCAGCGCCGCGTGCGGGGAAGCGGCCGAAGCGAGCAACGCCGGACCAGCCGCCGCGCACTCCTCCACCTGGTGCCGGTAGACGGCGACGATCAGGTCCGCCCGCGTCGGGAAGTGGCGGTAGATCGTGCCCATGCCGACGCCCGCCTTGGCCGCGATGTCGCGGACCGGCGCGTCGACGCCGGACGCGACGAAGACCGCCGCCGCCGCGTCGAGCAGCGTCTTTTCGTTGCGCTGCGCGTCGGCGCGCTTGGGTTTGCCCACCATTCACACCTCCCGGGTTGCGAAACGGAACACTGCTCCGTATCGTTAGCGGAGCAACGTTCCGTTTGCCATCTTGTCACGGAGGCCATCGAAATGCAGTACCGCACTCTGGGGCGCACCGGCGTCCAGGTCAGCACCCTCGCGCTCGGCGCGATGAACTTCGGCGCCATCGGGCGCACCACCCAGGACGAGGCCACCGCCCTCGTCGACGCCGCCCTCGAAGCCGGCATCAACCTGATCGACACCGCCGACATGTACGGCCAGGGCGAGTCGGAGGTGATGGTCGGCCAGGCGATCAAGAACCGCCGCGACGACCTCGTGCTCGCGACCAAGGCCGCCATGCCGATGGGCGAGGAGCGCAACCACCGCGGCACCTCGCGCCGCTGGATCTTCAAGGCCCTGGACGACAGCCTGCGCCGGCTCGACGTCGACCACGTCGACCTGTACCAGATGCACCGCTGGGACCCGGCCACGAGCCACGAGGAAGCGCTTTCCGCACTGACCGACCTCCAGCGCGCGGGCAAGATCCGCTACTTCGGCTCGTCGACGTTCCCGGCCCACCGGATCGTGCAGGCCCAGTGGGCCGCGCGGGAAAACCACCTGAGCCGGTACGTCACCGAGCAGCCCAGCTACTCGATCCTGCAACGCGGCATCGAGGCCCACGTGCTCCCGGTGACGCAGGAGTACGGCCTCGGCGTCCTGGCCTGGAGCCCGCTCGCGTCGGGCTGGCTGTCGGGCGCGGTCCGCGCCGGGCAGGAGATCACGACCAGCCGGTCGAAGGTGCTGCCCCAGCGCTTCGACCTCACCGACCCGGCCAACCAGGCCCGGCTCGGCGCCGTCGAAAAGCTCGTCAAGGTCGCCGAGCAGGCGTCGCTTTCCCTGATCCAGCTGTCGCTCGGCTTCGTCACCGCGCACCCGGGCGTGACCAGCGCGCTCATCGGCCCGCGGACGCTCGACCACCTGAAGTCCCAGCTCGAAGCGGCCGACACCGTGCTGCCCGCCGACGTGCTCGACGAAATCGACGCGATCGTCGCACCCGGTGTCGACCTGGCCGCGCACGAGAAGTTCGACACCCCGCCCGCCCTGCTCGACCCGTCCCTCCGGAGGCGTTGATGACCCCCCGTTTCGGCATCCTGACCGCACCCATGAACGTCGGCTACGACGAGATCCTGCGCGTCTGGCGCGAGGCCGACGAGATCCCGGAGATCGAGCACGCCTGGCTGTTCGACCACCTCATGCCGATCGGCGGCGACCCGGACGGCCCGATCTTCGAAGGCTGGACGCTGCTTTCGGCACTGGCCGCGCAGACCGAGCGGCTGCGCCTCGGCCTGCTCGTCACCAGCAACCGCTTCCGGCCGCCCGCGGTGCTGGCGAAGATCGCGACCACAGTGGACATCGTGTCCGGCGGGCGTCTCGACTTCGGCATCGGCGCCGGCTCGCGCCCGAGCCATCCCCTGGCCCGCCGGGAATACGACGGGCACGGCCTGCCCTACCACAGCCAGGACGACGCCGTCGCCGCGCTCGCCGAGGCCTGCACCGTCATCCGTCGCTTGTGGACGGAGAACGAACCGTTCGACTTCGACGGCGAGCACGTCACGCTGAAGGGCGCCTTCGGCAACCCCAAGCCGGTGCAGCGGCCGCACCCGCCGATCATGATCGGCGGCCGGGCGAGCGCGACGCTGCGCGTGGTCGCCGAGCACGCCGACCTCTGGAACATCCCCGGCGGGGGCGACATCGACGACCTCGCCGGCCGCAGCAGGCTGCTCGACCGCTTCTGCGCCGAGATCGGCCGGGACCCGGCGGAGATCACGCGCTCGATCTTCCTGCCGGTGGACTACGACAAGCCCGCCGCCACGCGCGAGAAGATCGAGGAAGCCGCCGGCGCCGGCTTCGGGCACATCGTCCTCGGTTTGGCGAACCCGTACCCGGACGGCGTCGTGCGGTGGGTCGCCGACGAGCTCATCCGCTGAGCTGCCGGCCGGACGTCGTGATCGACGCTTCCGGTGAGGTGACGGAGTTGCGGCTGCCGCCGGGTTTCTCAGTCCTTCCGGAACAACCCGACGTGCAGGAAGGGCACCCCGAACAGGCCGGTGCCCGTCCGCATCGGACGCAGCTCGACTTCGGTGTAGCCGCCGAACAGCCGGCGCAGCTCGTCCGGCGTGTACGCGAGACCGCCGTGGAGACTGCGGTCGCGGTAGAGCTGCGCGTCCGGGACTTCGCTGCCGGAACCGGGATCGCCGGTGCCGGCGGCGAAGCACGCGAGCCCGAAGTGGCCGCCCGGTTTCAGATGGCGGTCGAGCAGGGCCAGGTAGCTGATCCGCCGATGCGGCGCGAGGTGGTGCAGGCAGCCCGAGTCGTAGATCAGGTCGTAGGTCTCGTGCGGCAGGTCCATCGCGAAGATGTCGGCTTGGTGAAAGCGGACGCCGGTGCCGCGTTCGGCCGCCCAGGCGATCGCGGCGGGCGACCGGTCGACCGCGTCCACCTCGTAGCCCGCTGTCTTGAGCCGGAAGGCGTTGCGCCCCGGCCCGCAACCCAGCTCCAACGCGCGACCGCCCCGCAGCGGCCCTTCGCGGAGCCAGGCGTCGAGGTTCTCGTCGGGCTGGTCGGCGAAGAACGGGACGGGCCGGTCACGGTCCGCGTAGAAGCCGTCCCACTCGATGTCCTCGAAGAGGCCGTCGAGCATCCGCAGGAGGTCCTCGACCGACCGGACGTCCCGGTTCACGCTTCGACGCGCTCTCGCACCGCCTTCAGTTCCTGGTCCACGACGGCCATCTGCGCGTCGACCGCCGCCGGTTCGGTTGTCTCGGGGAAGAAGAGGCTGAAGATCAGCTCGGCGCCGGCCAGGTTGGGCACCACGCGCGCGAAGAGGCCGAGGTTCGGGGCGTCGGCGCTGACGAAGTCGACGACGCCGTGGTCCTTCGCCACCTTGACGCGGACTCGCCGCGGCCCGCCCTCGCCGGGGATCCGCCAGACGTCGTCGTGGTCGTGCTCGATCGTCTCGGCGAAGCCCGGTGCCCAGTCGGGGAGGTGGCGGGCGTCGGCGAGGTAGGTGACAACGCTTTCGGGCGTCGCGGTGAGGGTGATCGTGCGGGTTACGGCGCGTCCTGTCTCGATTGCTGGCATGCCGGAAACGATACGCACCTGCGTATGATTTGTCCACGCGTAAGATTCCCCGCGTGACGGAGGACGACGACCTGGCGGCCCTCTGCGCCGGGGCGGGCCGCGCGCTGGCCGAGGCGGAGGGGCCGGTACTGGCGGAGCACGGGCTTTCGATGTGGCAGTACGTGGTGCTGGCGACCCTGGCCCACGGCTCGGCGTCCAGCCAGCTGGCCCTGGCCCAGCAGATCCACTACGACAAGACCCGGTTGATCGCGCTGCTGGACGGCCTGGTCGCGGAGGGATTGGTGACCCGCTCGCCCGACCCGTCGGACCGCCGGGCGCGCATCGTCCGCCTGACCCCGTCGGGAATCCGGCGGCACGCGGCCGTGCGGGACGCGATCCGGGCGGTGGAGGAGCGGAAGCTGGCGGGGCTGAGCCCGGAGGAGCGGCGGGTACTGCGGTCGGCGTTGACGCACCTGGCGAACTCGGACTGACGGTCACTGTCGGTTCGCATTCGGCGGTCCGGTGCAACGCTGACGCTTAGCGTGGCGACTCCAGGGAGGTTCAACCCGCCGGAGTACTAAGGGAGACCGCCGTGACCATCAATCGAGGCGACGTACCGTACACAGACGACGCACAAATCTCCCGGTCCCTGATTCAGACCGAGAGAAGCCTGACGAACGCAATCCGGGAACTGGACGAAAGACGCTCCGACCAGAGAACGGCGGACAAACTCCGACAAAGACTCGATGAGCTACTCGGTACCATTTATTTGATCGCGGAGAATGACGGTCTCTGGGCACGAATAGCCGATGCCACGGTCCATGCACCCGCTGAAGGTCACGAAATCGAGGCCGCCAAGATCCTCGATTCGTCGACATTACCCTATATTCTGACGACCTGGGGTTACACGAATCCACCTCCGCCTGCAGCGAAAGAACTAGTCGAAGATACCGCCGCAGCCTTGACCACGGCGCTGAAATTGCCAAAAGATCGTCGTGCAGCCGTACGGGAGGCGAGAGGCCATCTCATCACCTTTAGGATGCGGGTCAGTCGACAAATTGCTCCGCTGTCGATGCCCCGGCACACGAGCGCACTGCACAGCATTGCCCGACACGTCGGCGCCACAGCCCGCATCTTGATCATCCCCCTCGGTCTCGTCGCCAACAGACTGCTCGATGAGCGGCATCCCGGTGTCGCTGACGACATTGGAAAGATCGGCAGGTGGATCAAACCGCTGGTAGTCACCTGTCTGGCGGCCAGACTGCGCGAACCGGCCCTCTCCGCCCCGTCCCTTGCCGCTCTCTCCGAGAAGAACGTCGTCGCCGTGCGCCTGCACGCCGCGGCCGAGGCTCTTCAAGACTGGAGGTTAGCCGACCTTGGTCATGGACAGGGTCTCCTTCTCGAACAGGCTCAGGCCCACGCATTCAGGGCGCGCGCCCTGGCCGCTGCCCAGCACGGGCCTAACGCAAAGGTTACGCACGCCATCGATGCTCTGTACGAGCAACTCAAAGCCGCAGCAAGGCGAGGTTCCGGTCACCGAGATTCGCTTCAGGTATACGCAGCTCTCAACTCTGCCCTGCTCAGCACGTACAAACTCGCTGCCGGACCCGACCCGATCCTCGATCTAAAAGAACCGGGCCGTCGTCCCGGCATGAGCCTCTGACCAGCCGCGGGTGGCAGGCTCCGCCTGCCACCCGCTTGCCGTCAGCTCACCGAACAGAGGGTTCCGTTCAGCCTGAACGCCGTCGGCAGGATGTTCGGACCGCCGTAATCCGCGACGAACCCGACATCGACGCCGCCCGCCAACGATCCCGAAGACGTCACCTTCACCGCCGTCCCGGACTGGGTCCACGTCCCGTTCCAGCCGCTCGTGATCCGCTGCCGCGCGGTCGGCCAGTCGAACGTCAACGTCCAGTCCGGCGTCGGATCGCTGGAAACCACGTGGATCCCGCCCACGAAACCACTCGCCCAGTCATTGACGTCGGTCATCTTGACCGTGCAGCTACTCGAGGCAGGCGCACCCGTCACCACCGTCAACGGCGGTGAAGACCACGAAACGTTCCCCGCCGCGTCCCGCGCCAGCACGTTCACCGTGTACCGCGTTCCCGGGACCAAGTTCCCGACGGTCAACGACGTCCCGGCCGTCTCCCCCCACTGCTCGCTGACCACGCCCGCCTGCCGGTACACCTCGTACTTCACGCCGGGCGCCGACGGCGGCCAGCTGATCGTCGCCGTCGTGTCCGTCGTCGTCGCGGTCGGCTGGCCTGGTGCGCTCACCCGAGCCGGAGCAGCGGCGGCGTGCAGCACCAACGTCGTCAGCGAGTACGGCGGTACCGTCCCGTCCCACGAAGACGCGTGCGTGATCGACGAAGCGCCGTTCGTGAACGTGAACACGTCGGACACGGACGACGACGCGTAGTTCAGGTTCACCGACCGGGCCTGCGCAGGGTCCTTGTTCACCAGCAGCACCGCGAGATCGCCGTCCGGACGGCGGACCGCGTGCACGTCGAGCAGCGGGTCGTCCGCGCCGGCCCGCACGAACTGGTCACCGGGACGCGCGAACGCGCTCAGCATCTTCAGCCCGTAGTACGGCGCGAACGGCGTGTTGAGCGCGGGCTCGCACCCGCCGTCGAGGCAGGTCGCGCTGGACAGCAGGCCGAAGTCGCCGTAGTCCGGGTAGCCGGCCACTGTGGACAGTGCGGTCGCGCCGTTGTGCGTGTCCCACCAGTCGACCGTGAACACGCCGTTCTCCAGCAGGGACGCGTACGCCTCGGCCGCGAACAGCGCGCCCGGCTGGGTGTTCATGCCGACCGGCGTGTTCGTTTCGGTCAGGGCGATGCCGAGCGGCCGGCCCGCGTACCGCGTGATCTGGTCCCGCGCCAGGTAGATCATGTCGCTCACCTGCTCGGTCTTGGCCAGCGCTTCCGCGGCCGTCGACCCGCCCGGATACCAGTGCAGGATGGCGAAGTCGATGTGCGGGCCCGCGATCGACAGCACCGTCTGGTTCCACGTGCCGGTGTCGCCCTCCGCGACGATGCCGTCCGGCCAGTTCGCGGGCGTCGTGAGCACCGCGCCGATCTTCACCGACGGGTCGACGGCCTTCATCGCGTCGGCGTAGGCCACGACACCCGCGGCGTAGGCGGCGGGGCTCTTGTCCTCGTGGTTGTCGGCCTCCCAGTTCGCGCCGTAGTGGCCGTTGCCGTAGAGCTCGTTGCCGATCTCCCAGTACTTGACGCCGTAACCCTTCGTGACGTTCGCGTACCGCACCCAGTCGGCGGCCTCCTGCGGCGTCCCGGTGCCGTAGTTGGCGATGACGATCGGCTGCGCGCCCGCGCGCCGAACGCCGCCCATGAACGTGTCGAAGTCGGTGCCCGGCGCCACGTAGCCGCCCGGCGCGGTGTTGTCCTTCCAGTGGTAAATGTCGCCGTAGGAGCCGCCCGGGTACCGCATCGTGCGGACTCCGGCGGCGCCGTACAGGTCGGCCACGGCATCGGTGCCGAGCTGGCTGTCCCACACCGCGTGGTTGACGCCGACCGCGGTGTCCGGCACGGTGGCCAGCCCCGCTCGCGCGTTGACCGTCACGGTCGCTTCGGGCGGGGTCGCCGCGGCCGCCGCCGGCACGGCCGCCGCGAGCACGGCGGCCACCGGCCACGCGGCCCAGCGCAGACGTCGAGCTGTCATCGAAGAGTCCATCCTCTCGTCGGGCACGAACGGATGGCTGAGAGCGCTCTCAGAGAGAGAACCAGTGCGCGGCCCGGAAGTCAACGAAAGTCCCGCGACGGCCCCGGTTTCACCCGCAGTTCGAGTCTTTCGAGGCGGTCGGCGACGAGCGTGACGACGCCCTCGCCGACCTGCGCCCGCCCGCGCACCAACAGCGCGGCGCTGGTGCGGGCGACCAGGCGCTGCCGCTGCCACAGGCCGGGCGAGACGAGGACGTTGGCCATGCCCGTCTCGTCCTCGAGGTTGAGGAACGTGATCCCGCCGGCGGTGGCCGGGCGCTGCCGGTGCGTCACCGCGCCGCCGACCCACACGCGTGTCCCGTCCTCGGCCCGCATGAGCTCGGCGACGCTGAGCGCGCCACGCGCGGTGAGCAGCTCGCGCAGGTACTCGACGGGGTGGCTGTCCGGGGAGACGCCGGTGGCCCACAGGTCCGCGGCGGTGACCTCCAGCCGCGTCATGCCCGGCAGCGCGGGTGCGTCGAGGCCCGGGGCCAGGCCCGGCAGGTGCCCGGGCCGGGTGGCCGCCGCGGCACCGGCGGCCCAGAGGTCCTGGCGGCGGTCGCCGCCGAACGCGCCCGCGGTGGCCAGGGCTTCGACGGCGTTCTTCTTCAGCCGGACCCGGCGGGTCAGATCGCCGGCCCCCGCGTACGGGCCGTTCGCGTCGCGCTCGGCGACGATCATCGCGGCCGTGTCGTCGCCGAGGTGCCGGACCCCGGCGAGGCCCAGGCGCAGCGCGACGCCGCCGGTGCTGCCGGCGTCGGGTTCGAGGGTGGCGTGCGCGAGGCTGGCGTTGAGGTCGGGTTCGCGGACGCGGACGCCGTGGCGGCGGGCGTCGGCGACCAGGGACTGCGGGCTGTAGAAGCCCATCGGCTGCGCGCGCAGCAGCCCGGCGCAGAACGCGGCCGGGTAGTAGCGCTTGAGCCACGCCGACGCGTAGACGAGCAGCGCGAAGGACATCGAGTGCGCTTCGGGGAACCCGTAGCCGGAAAAGGCGTGGATCTGCTCGAAGATGCGCGTCGCCAGCTCGCGGTCGAGGCCGTTGGCTTCGCAGCCGGCGAAGAACCGCGCCATCAGCGCTTTCATCTTCGCGCTGGACCGCTTGGCGCCCATGGCCCGGCGGAGCTGGTCGGCCTCGGCCGGGGTGAAGCTCGCGACGTCGACGGCCATCTGCATCACCTGCTCCTGGAACAGCGGCACGCCGAGCGTCCGGTCCAGGCTGGCCGCCAGCAGCGGGTGCGCGTGCTGCCACTTCTCGTCCCCGCGGCGGCGCCGGATGTACGGGTGCACCGAGCCGCCCTGGATCGGGCCGGGCCGGATCAGCGCGACTTCGACGACGAGGTCGTAGAACTCCCGCGGGCGCAACCGCGGCAGCGTCGCCAGCTGCGCGCGCGACTCCACTTGGAACACTCCGACGGCGTCGGCTTCGCAGAGCATGTCGTAGACGTTCGGGTCGGCGAGGTCGAGCTTTCCCAGGTCCACAGTGGACCCGTGGTGTTCGGCGACGAGGTCGATCGTGTAGTGCAGCGCGGACAGCATGCCGAGGCCGAGCAGGTCGAACTTGACCAGGCCGACGGTGGCGCAGTCGTCCTTGTCCCACTGCAGGATCGACCGGTTGGCCATCGTGGCCCATTCGACCGGGACCACTTCGGACACCGGCTGCTTCGAGATCACCATGCCGCCGGAGTGGATGCCGAGGTGGCGCGGGAAGTCCTCGATCCGGGCGGCCAGGTCGAGGACGTCGGCGGGGATCTCGCCGGCCGTCTGCTGCTTGGTGCCACCCCAGCGATCGACGAGCTTGCTGTAGGCGTCCTGCTGCCCGGGGCTGTGGCCGAGGGCTTTCGCGGCGTCGCGGATCGCCGACGGCGCCCGGTAGGTGATGACGTTGGCGACCTGCGCGGCGTGGAACCGGCCGTGTTTCTCGTAGACGTACTGGATGGCTTCTTCGCGGCGGCCGGACTCGATGTCGATGTCGATGTCCGGCGGGCCGTCGCGTTCCGGGGCGAGGAACCGCTCGAACAGCAGGTTCCACTTCACCGGGTCCGCGTGGCAGATCTCCAGGGCGTAGCAGACGGCGGAGTTCGCCGCCGAACCGCGGCCCTGGCAGAGGATGTCGGCTTCCTTGCAGAACCGGACGATGTCCCACACCACCAGGAAGTAGCCGGGGAAACCGAGGGCCCCGATGACCGCGAGCTCGTGGTCGAGCTGGGCGTAGGCCTTCGGGTTCTCCTCCCGTGATCCGTAGCGCTTCGCCGCGCCACGCCAGGTCAGCTCGCTCAGGAACGACATTTCGTCGTGGCCGGCCGGCACCGGGAACGGCGGGAGGTCGGGGGCGACGAGCTTCAGGTCGAACGCGACCTCGACGCCGAGGACGGCGGCGCGTCCGACGGCGCCCGGGTAGCGGCGCTCGAAGCGGCGGCGCTGCTCCATCCCGGACCGCAGGAACGCCTGCCCCGACGGCGGCCGCCAGCCTTCGAGCTCTTCGGCCGACCGCCGCGCCCGGACGGCGGCGACCATGTCGGCCACGACGGCGTCCTCCGGCCGGGCGTAGTGCGCGTTGTTCGAGACGACGGTCGGCAGCCTCAGCTCCCTCGCCAGCTCGGCGAGGTGGTCGTTGGCGGCGTCGTCGAGGGGCAGCCGGTGGTCGATCAGCTCGACGGCGACGTGCCGGGACCCGAACCAGTCCACGAGCCGGCCCAGCTCGGCCCGCGCGGCGGCGGGCCCGTGCGCGGCGAGCGCCCGGCGGACAGGCCCCTTGCGGCACCCGGTGAGCACGACGACATGCCCGGCCAGCTCGTCGACCAGCTCCTCGAGGTCGTAGACGGGCCGGCCCTTCTCCCCGCCCGCGATCTGCGCGTGGGAGATGACCTTGCACAGCCGGCGGTAGCCCTCCTGCTGCCGGGCGAGCACGAGCAGGTGCGACCCTTTCGGGTCCGGTTCACCGGCCTGCGGCGCGGGCAGGTCGAGCGACAGTTCGGCCCCGAACCCGACCCGCACGCCGAGCTCCCGGGCGGCGTCGTTGAACCGGACGGCGCCGTACACGCCGTCGTGGTCGGTGAGGACGAGGGCGTCGAGCTCGAGCCGCGCGGCCTCCTCGACGAGCGTTTCGGGGTGGCTGGCGCCGTCGAGGAAGCTGAAGTTGGAGTGGACGTGCAGCTCGGCGTAGGGGGCGCGGATCCGGTCGCCGGCGTCGTCCCGGCGCCGGCGGACCCGGAGGTCTTCCGGAGCGCCGGCGTACCCTTCGCGTTTGCGCGACCACGCCGGGGCGTCGTTGCCGTCACCCGGCACGGGCGGCCGCCCGGAGGCGATCCGCTCCACTTCGGACCACGGCACCCGCGGATTGTTGAACGCCAAGATTCCGCTCCCCACAAGGAGTTCGCTGTGGGGAAGCCAGCGACTACCGTTCGAACACACGTACGACTACTGTGGATCGATCCTGAGCCGGGGAGCGCCTGGTGTCAACTCGGGAGTCGCATCGATCACAACGGACTAGTCGTAAATTCCTTCGACTGTCCACTGTGGATCATTGCCGACCGCCACTTCGAGCAGCAGCGCGAGGTCGTCGTCCTCGCCTTCCAGGACCACCTGCAGCCGGGCCGTCGGCCGCGCGCCGCGCTTGGCCGGCAATGTCGGGTGCACCACCCACGGCCCCGCCGAACCGAGGACCCGGCGGGGCGGGCCGTCGCCGACGGTGACCGTGGCCGGGGGGTAGCTGAGCTCGCCGCGGCCGGTGCAGCGGACCGCGTCGCCCACCGCGTCGAGCACCCGGGCCGCCGGCGGCCGGGGCGGCACCCGGGCCGGCGACGGCGCGGGCAGGCGGCCCGGCCACGGCC